>NZ_DASURI010000103.1:0-12683 GCF_036280135.1 Longimicrobium sp. | reverse complement strand
TGGACCGGGGTACTCCGCGCCTCTGCGGCTCTGCGTGAGAAATCTTTTTTCGTGATGCACTACGCGTGTGTCGGGAGGAATCCGCATCGGCTTACCTGCCTTCGTCCCGCGCAGGTTCATCCTCCCTCTGACGAACGGGCGATCTCCGGAACCGCATATTCACATGCGAAAAGGAGATCAAGCCCATGCTCAGCCAGACGTCCGAACACGCCATCCGCGCCCTGCTGTACCTGGCCCAGCGCCCCACGGGCGAAGCCGTGCCGGCGGAGCGCATCGCCCGGGCCCTGGGCGCGCCGGCCAACTACCTGGCCAAGACGCTCAACGCCCTCGCCAGGCACGGCCTGGTGACGGGCACCCGCGGCCCCACCGGCGGATTCTGCCTGCGCGTCCCCGCGTCGGACATCACGCTGGCCCGGGTGGTGGAGGCGTTCGGCGAACTCAGGCCCCAGGCCATGTGCATGCTGGGCGACCGCCCCTGCAGCGCCCTCACGCCCTGCGCGGCGCACGTCCGCTGGGCCCAGGTGCAGGGCGCCATCCACGCCCCGCTGCGCACCACGAGCATCGCCGACCTGCTGGATGATTCGCCCCGCGAGGGGCTGCACGCCGCCGGCATGGACGCCGGCACCCACGGCCCGGCCGCCGTCGCGGCCTGACCCGTACCCACGGAGGAGTCCCAACCATGAGCACGCTCATCGAGCAGGAGAAGCCAGGCGCCCGCACGCGCACCGCGCCCTCCGCCCCCCCGGCCGTCCCCGCGGCGCCTTCCCTTCGGCGGAGCCGCGCGTGGCTGTGGCTGGCGGTGGTGCTCTCGGTCGTCACCGGCCTGGCCGGGCTGTTCACGTCCATGCGCCGCGCCCAGGCCGCCCCGGGCGACGCGTTCGCGGCCGGCATCCCCGTCCGCACCACGCCCGCCGTGCGCGGCGAGGAGGTCGCCGAGCTCACGGCGCCGCCCATGGTCCCCAAGCCCATCACGCGCGACTACGCGACGAAGGTCATCGTGGACCTGGAGGTGACGGAAAAGACCATGCGGATGGACGACGGCGTGGAGTACACCTTCTGGACGTTCGGCGGCACGGTGCCGGGCCGGTTCATCCGCGTCCGCGAGGGCGACGACGTGGAGTTCCATCTCAAGAACCATCCGTCCAGCATGCTGCCGCACAACATCGACCTGCACGCGGTCACCGGCCCCGGCGGCGGCGCCGAGGCGACGGTGGTGGGCCCCGGCCATGAGTCCGTCTTCCGCTTCACGGCACTCAACCCCGGCCTGTACGTCTACCACTGCGCCTTTTCGCCGGCGTCGCTGCACGTGGCCAACGGCATGTACGGGCTCATCCTCGTGGAGCCCAAGGAGGGCCTGCCGCCCGTGGACCGCGAGTTCTACGTGATGCAGGGCGACTTCTACACCAAGGGGGCGCGCGGCGAGAAGGGCCTGCAGCCGTTCGACATGCAGAAGGCCATCGCCGAACAGCCGGACTACGTGGTGTTCAACGGCTCCGTGGGCTCGCTGACGGGGGACAACGCCCTCAAGGTGCGCACGGGCGAGACGGTGCGGCTGTTCGTGGGCAACGGCGGCCCCAACCTCACGTCGTCGTTCCACGTGATCGGCGAGATCTTCGACAACGTGTACGCCGAGGGCGGGACGGTCGCCCAGCACAACGTGCAGACGACCACCATCCCCGCCGGCGGATCGGCCATCGTGGAGTTCCGCACGGAAACCCCGGGCAAGCTGGTGCTGGTGGACCACGCGCTGTTCCGCGCCTTCCACAAGGGCACCGTGGGGCTGATGCAGGTGGAAGGCGAGCCCCGGGTGAACGCCTTCGGCGCCATCCGCAACGGCCCGTACACGCCCGCCCAGCCGGCCGGCCGGTGACGTCGATGGATGCGCGGATGCCCCGGCGTCCGCGCACCCGTCGTTCCGAATCCGACCGAAGCAACGAACCCTGACGCACGAGCCCGGACGATGCGCGCCCCGATCCTTCTCCTCCTGCTGGGCCTGGCCCTGCCGATGACGGCCGATGCTGCCGCGCCGGGGCCGGAGATGGCGCGCATCCCCGGCGGCACGTACGTCCCCCAGTTCGTCAACGGGCCCACGCGCGTGCGGGTGGCGCCCTTCGCCATCGACCGCGTGCCCGTGACCCGCGCGGACTACCTGGCCTTTGTCCAGGCGAACGCGCGGTGGCGCCGCGGCCAGGTTCGCCCCGTCTACGCCGGCCCCGCCTACCTGGCGGACTGGGCCGGCCCCCTGGCGCCCGGCGCGCGCGACCTTCGCCGGCCCGTGACGCAGGTGTCGTGGTTCGCCGCGCGGGCCTTCTGCGCCTGGCGCGGCAAGCGCCTGCCCACGACGGACGAGTGGGAGTACGTGGGCCGGGCCAGCGAGACGCGCCGCGACGCCACGGCGGACCGCGCGTTCCTGGCCCGCCTGCTGGAGCTGGCGACGCGCCGGCGCACGGACGCCGCCGTGGGCTCCACGTTCCGCAACGCGTACGGCGTGTGGGACATGCACGGGCTGGTGTGGGAATGGACGGCGGACTTCAACAACCTGATGATCTCCGGCGACTCGCGCGCCACCGGCGGCCGCGACCACCCGCTGTTCTGCGCGGCGGGGGTGATCGGGGCCACGGATCCCGACGACTATCCCGCCTACCTGCGCTACGGCTTTCGGGCCACGCTGGAGGGGCGGACGACGGAAGCCGGCCTCGGCTTTCGCTGCGCACAGGACGTGTGACCATGAACGCCATCCTTCGCCGCGCGCCGCTCTGCGCCGCGCTCCTGCTGGCCGCCGCGTGCGGCCCCCGTCCGGCCCCCGAACCGGTCGATGCGCGTCCGGCGGCATCCATGCCCGCCGCGTCGGATTTCTCCGTCTACGACCTGGAATCGCGCTGGACGGACCAGGCGGGGCAGGGCCGCGCCCTCGCTTCGCTGGCCGGACGACCGCAGGTGCTGGCGCTGGTCTACACGCACTGCGCGCACACCTGCCCGGCCATCCTCGCCGAGTTCAAGCGGATGGAGGCCGCGCTCCCCGCCGGCCCCGGCGCGCCGGGCTTCGTCCTCGTCTCCATCGACCCCGCGCGCGACACGCCGGCGCGGCTGGCGGAGTTCGCGGCGTCCGCGCGGCTGGACCCCGCCCGCTGGACCGTGCTGACGGGGGACGACGAGTCCGTGCGCGAGCTGGCGGCGCTGCTGCGCGTCCGCTACCGGCCGGAGCCCGGCGGCGAGTACTCGCACGCCAATGCGTACCTGGTGCTGGACGCGGACGGGCGGATCGTCCAGCGGCAGGACGGCCTGGGCGACCCTGATCGCGCCCTGGCCACGCTCCGCGCCCTGGCCGCCCGCTGACTGATACCGGACCCGGAGTAAAGGATTGTTTTCCTGAGGGGCCTTCTCGAACTCGACCGCGCCGGATGCCTGCGGCCCCGAAGGATCTTCCCGCCCGGGCAAGGACCGAGTCCAGCGGCGAAGTCTCTGCCCGGCGAAGGAGATCCTTCGGTCGCGCCCACGGGCTGGTGAGCAGGCGATGTCTTCGCGGGCGCTCCCTCGAGAAATCAGCCGCGATGTGCAGTTCCTGTGCGGATCGTATGAATCGCACCGACCGAAATCGACCCGAGCGGCCGGCCATCGACCGCCGATGAACGGAAAGGAGCCGAACCATGCGTCCCTCGTATCTCCGCATCGCCCTGTGCGCGCCCGTGCTGCTGACAAGCGCCTGCGCCACGGTCCATCCCGCGGCGCCCGTGGGCACCAGCCGGCCCGGCGTCGTCCGGCCGACGGGGATCGTTCCCGCGGGCCATACCCAGCTCGAGGTCGGCTACACGCACGCCGAGCAGGACGGACGCGCGCGCGACCTCGTGGGCGAGACCCTGCTGCGCGTGGGCGTGGCGCCGCGGACGGAGGTGCGCGCCGGCTGGGCGTCGTACCAGCGCACGACGCTGAACGGCGCGACGACGGAAGGCGCGGGCGACCTGTCCGTCTCGTTCAAGCACCGATTCAACGATCCGCGCGCGTGGCTCCCCGCCGTGGCCCTCACGGCCGGCAGCACCCTGCCCACGGGCGCGGATGTCGTGAGCGCGGGCGAGGCGCAACCAGAGGCGGCGCTGGCGACGGAGTGGGTGCTGCCGTACAGCCTGCGCATCCTCGGCCTGGCCTCGCACCGGTCCGCCGTGGCCGCGGGCGACCGGTTCGGCAGCACGACGCTCGGCGCGGCGGGGCGGATGCCGATCGGCGGGCGCGTGACGGGGCAGGTGGAGTACACGCACGCCACGTCGACACGGGTGGGCGCGGCGGACGTGGGCCAGGTGCGCGCGGGCGCCGCGCTGCGCCTGACGCACGAGGTGCAGCTGGATGCCTACGCCGGCCGCGCGGACGCCGCCGGCAAGCACGAGTACCTCGTGGGCGTGGGGCTCACGAGCCGCTGGTAGGAGACGGCGGGAGAGTGCAGGCGGGGAGGGGAAGGACGGAACACGGATCCAGTACGATGGCGGGCAGTCTGCCGGTCCGCGGAGGGCCCCCTCCCCCCGGCCCCCTGCCCCCGCTTCGCGGGGGAGGGGGAGAACTTCGGAGCGCCACGGACGGTCCGCGCCGGCAGCAGCCCGCCCACCCCTCGCCCCCCTCCGTTGCCGGCTGTCCCCCGTAACCCGCAGTTCCCGCAGTTCGCAGGCTATTCCCTATTCCCTATCACCTATTCCCTTCCGTCCACCCGTTGTCCGAACGCTCGTTCGAGGTTACAATCCGGGCCGCACCCTCCACCCGACCAACGAGCGAATGAAACGCCGCGAATTCCTCGCCCGGAGCACCGCCGTCGCGGCGGGGCTCACGCTGCCGCACGGCGTGGCCCACGCCACCACCCTCCTGGGCCGCCAGGAAGCCGACCACCGCGAGCTCGCCATGCGCGCCCTGGACGCCGCCCGCGGCGCCGGCGCCAGCTACGCGGACGTGCGCGTGTCGCGCAACCGCAACCAGGCCATCTCCACCCGCGAGCGCCAGATCACCGGCTTCGAGGACGGAGAGACGTTCGGCTTTGGCGTGCGCGTGCTGGCCAACGGGGCCTGGGGCTTCGCCGCCAGCAAGGACCTCACGCTGGACGAGGCCGACCGCGTGGCCCGCCAGGCCGTGGCCCAGGCCCGCGCCAACGCCGCCGCCCGCTCCCGCCCCGTGGAGCTGGCGCCCGTGGAGCGCGTGGCCGACGGCCGCTGGAGCTCGCCCGTGGAGATCGACCCGTTCGGCGTGGCCATCGAGGACAAGGTGGGGCTGCTGCTGCGGGCCAACGAGGCCGCGCTGGGCGTGCGCGGCGCCCGCTTCGTCACCTCGTCGCTGTTCTTTGCCCAGGAAGAAAAGACGTTCGCCAGCACCGAGGGCTCGTACATCGTCCAGACGCTGTACCGCACCTATCCGCAGGTGACGGTGACGGCCGTGGACGCGCAGGGCGGCGACTTCCAGACGCGCCAGAGCACCCCCGTGCAGCCCATGGGCCTGGGCTACGAGCACGTCCGCGATTCGGATCTCGTGGGCAACGCGCCCAAGTGGGCGGAGGACGCCGTGGCCAAGCTGAGCGCGCGCCCCGTGGACCCGGGACGGTACGACCTGGTGCTCATGCCGTCGCACCTGTTCCTGACCATCCACGAGTCCGTGGCGCACCCCACGGAGCTGGACCGCATCATGGGGTACGAGGCCAACTACGCCGGCACGTCGTTCATCTACCCCATCAGCGACTACCTGGGCAAGTTCCGCTACGGCCAGGAGCTGATGAACATCCAGGCCGAGCGCAGCGCTCCCGGCGCCCTGGCCACCATCGGATGGGACGACGAGGGCGTGCGGCCCGACGAGTACCTCATCGTGAAGAACGGGGTGCTCAACGACCTGCAGACCACGCGCGAGCAGGCGCCGTGGCTGGCCGAGTGGTACGCGTCGCAGGGCAAGCCCGTGCGCAGCCACGGCAACAGCTACGCGCAAAGCTGGAGCGACGTGCAGTTCCAGCGCATGCCCAACGTGAACCTCATGCCGCACCCCGAGCGCGACGTCCCCCTGGACGAGCTGGTGGGCGACATCGAGAACGGCATCCTCATCGAGGGCCGCGGGTCGTACTCCATCGACCAGCAGCGCTACAACGCGCAGTTCGGCGGGCAGGTGTTCCACGAGATCCGCAACGGGCGCGTGGGGGGCATGCTCAAGGACGTGGCGTACCAGATCCGCACGCCGGAGTTCTGGAACTCCATGGACCTCATCGGCGGGCGGTCCACGTACGCGCTGGGCGGCTCGTTCAACGACGGCAAGGGACAGCCCTCGCAGAGCAACGCCGTGTCGCACGGGTGCCCGCCCGCGCGCTTTCGCCAGGTGAACGTCATCAACACCGGCCGTCGCGCCTAAGTCGCGCCCACGCAAACGCTTGGCTATCACCGGGCCCCCGCCGCCGCACCCGGCGCGCGGGGGCCCGACAGGTTGACAGAAGGGCGTAAGCGCGGCTAGCTTTTCAAGTTATCCCGATCGATCCGCGGCTGTCCGTTTCTCAACACGGTCGGTTGGCATCCCTCCACCTCTCTACCCAGGGGAGTTCGACCCCTCCGATGTTTCAGAACCTCAAGGTTCGCGTTGCGCTGATCCTGGGCCTGGCGGCCCTGTGCGTCGCCGCGCTGATCTTCAACAAGAGCCGGCAGGGTGACATCGTCACCCTGGGCCTCGACCTCAAGGGCGGCACCTACCTGGCGCTGGAGATCGACGACAGCAAGACGGCGCTCACCAGCGAGCAGCGCGCGGACGCCATCGACCGCGCCCTGCGGGTGGTGCGCATCCGCGTGGAAGGCCTGGGCGTGTCCGAGCCCGTCGTGCAAAAGAGCGGCGACGACCGCATCATCGTGCAGCTGGCCGGCCTGCAGAACACGGGAAGCGCCAAGGAGGTCATCTCCAAGGCGGCGTTCCTGGAGTTCCAGGTGGTGCGCGGCGAGCTGCTGGGCGACGCCATGCCGCGGATGGAGCGCGCCATCCTGGCGGCCTTTCCCAACGAGCGCGGCGCGGCGGCCAACCCGGCGGGCGGCCCCTTCCAGCAAAAGGGCGCCGACAGCGCCGCGGCCCCCACGTCCACCCCGTTCCGGAGCAAGATCAAGGGCGCGGGCGACCAGGGGCAGCTGCTGGTGAGCGTGGCCGACACGGCGGCCCTCGCCCGGTACCTGCGGGTACCGGCCGTGCAGGCGGCCCTGCCGCGCGGCACGGAGCTGCTGTGGGGCGTGGCCGAGGCGGAGGAGAACCAGAGCATGCGCTCCCTGTGGCTGGTGGACCAGAAGGCGCTCATGACGGGCGAGCACCTGGAGAGCGCCGTGATGGGCCGCGACCCGCAGTTCCAGCGCCCCGTGGTGAACTTCGAGCTCAGCCGCCGCGGCGGCCGCATCTTCGGGCGTGAGACGGGGCGCAACATCGGCAAGCAGATGGCCATCGTGCTGGACCAGCAGGTCTACACGGCGCCCGTCATCCAGAGCCAGATCTCGCGCAACGGGCAGATCACCCTGGGCAAGGCCACCGACCAGGAGGCGGCCGACTTGGCGCTGGTGCTGCGCGCGGGCGCCCTGCCGGCCCCGCTCAAGATCGTGGAAGAGCGCACCGTGGGCCCCTCGCTGGGCGCCGACTCGGTGAACTCGGGCTTTGTCGCGGGCCTCATCGGCCTCGTGGGCGTGGTGCTCATCATGATCGGGTACTACCGCATGGCGGGCTTCTTTGCCGTCATCGCCCTGTCGCTGTACACGCTCTACACGCTGGGCGCCCTGGCGGCCATGGACGCCGTGCTCACCTTCCCGGGCATCGCGGGCATCGTGCTTTCCATCGGCATGTCGGTGGACGCCAACGTGCTCATCTTCGAGCGCATCCGCGAGGAGCTCGAGGCGGGGCGGGCCGTGCGGCCGGCGGTGAGCGAGGGCTTCAAGCAGGCGCTCAGCGCCATCGTGGACAGCAACATCACCACGCTGCTCACGGCGGCCATCCTGTACTACGTGGGCACGGGCCCCATCAAGGGCTTCGCCGTCACGCTGGGCGTGGGTATCGTGATCTCCATGTTCACGGCCATCTACGTCACGCGCACGCTGTTCATCCTGTACCTGGAGCGCCGCTCGGCGGCCGCGCAGGGCCTGTCCATCTGACGCGGCGAGGAACCCGAGAATGCGTATCTTCCAGCACGCCAACTACCCGTTCATGCAGTGGCGCCGCCGCGCCTACATCATCACCGGCCTGCTCTTCCTGATGGGCATCGTGGGGATGGTGAAGAACGTGGCGGAGTACGGGTCGTGGCTCAACTACGGCGTGGACTTCAAGGGCGGCACCCTGCTGCAGCTGCGGTTCAACCAGGCCACGCAGGCCGACCAGATCCGCGCGGCGGCCGAGGCGGCCGGGCACGACGACTGGGAAATCACCAACTTTGGCGGCGCCAACGAGTTCGTCATCCGCACGGGGGCGTTCACGGAGTCGCTGGGCCAGACGCCCGAGCAGCAGGTGCGGCAGGTGCTGGCGTCGAAGTTCCAGCCCACGCAGTACGCGGTGGTGCGCACGGAGGCCGTGGGCCCCAAGGTGGGTGACGAGCTGCAGTTCCAGGCCCTGGTGGCCATCCTGCTCTCGTTCCTGATCACCATGGCCTACCTGGCCGTGCGGTTCGAGTGGCGATTTGGCCTGGCGGCCATCGCGGCCACGGCGCACGACATCTTCATCACCCTGGGCATCCTGGCCATCACGGGCAACGAGGTGTCGCTGCAGACGGTGGCGGCGTTCCTGACCATCGTGGGCTACTCGCTGAACGACACCATCGTGGTGTTCGACCGCATCCGCGAGGACATGGCCAAGCCGCGGCACGGCGCCTCGTACATGGACATCCTGAACAAGGCCATCAACGAGACGCTGCCGCGCACGGTGCTCACGGCGTCGGGCACGCTGGTGACGCTGGTGTCGCTGCTGCTGCTGGGTGGTCCGGTGATCCGCGACTTCGCGCTGGTGCTCATCCTGGGCATCTTCATCGGCACGTTCTCGTCCATCTTCGTGGCGTCGCCGGTGCTGTACTTCATCCAGAGCAAGTGGCCCCCGCGCAGCAAGGCGCAGCAGGCTGCGCCTTCGCACAGCGCCCGTCCCCGCGTGCAGCGGACGACTGTTTGAAGTGCGTGAGTGCGGAAGTGCGTTAGTGCGGTAGTTCGCACCAGCGCATCGAGAGGGATGTGACCGCCGCGGGCCTTCAGGGGCGCGCGGCGGTTCGCTTTTCCGGCGTTCGCGCCTAGATTTCCGCCACGCGACGGCACTTTGTCCGATCGCGAACCTGCTTCCGCACTCACGCACTGACGCACTCACGCACTTCCATGCAGCTGATCGATACGCACGCGCACTTGGCTTCGGGAAAAGTTGCTGCCAACGTCGAGGGGATCGTCCAGCGGGCGGCGGACGCGGGGGTGGGGACGATCGTCAGCATCGCGACGGGACCGGAGGACTGGGACGCGGACCTCGCGCTGGCGGAGCGCTTTCCCGGCGTGTACGCCACGGCGGGCATCCACCCGCACGCGGCGTCGCAGGCGTCGGACGAGGCGTTCGCGCGCATGCGCACGCTGCTGGCGCACCCGCGGGTGGTCGGCGTGGGCGAGACGGGGCTGGACTACCACTACGACTTTTCGCCACGCGACGCCCAGCGCGACAACTTCGCGCGGCACCTGGAGATCTCGCGCGAAACGGGCAAGCCTCTCCTGGTCCACAACCGCACGTCGGACGAGGACCTGCGCGCGCTGCTGCGCGAGGCGGGGCAGGGGACGATGGGCGTGCTGCACTCGTTTTCCAGCAGCCGCGCCCTGCTGGAAGAGGCGCTGGCGATGGGGTGGTACGCGTCGTTCTCGGGGATGGTGACGTTCAGGAACTTCGAGGGCGCCGACTTCGTGCGGATGGTGCCCGCGGACCGAATCATGGTCGAGACCGACACGCCGTACCTGGCGCCCGTTCCGCACCGCGGCAAGACGAACGAGCCCGCGTTCGTCACCCACGTCGCCGCGCGCTGCGCCGAGCTCCGCGGCGAAGACCCCGCCGGGTTCGCCGCCCGCACCACGGAGAACGCGCGGCGGTTCTACGGGATCTGAGCGGCAATGCGTCCCGGTCGTCGAGGCGGATGATCGGGGGAATCGTGCGTGAACGCGTGGCCCCGGCGGAGGGACCCCGGCGAATGAATTCGCGGCTCGGACTGCGCGATGTCGGCCTGCGCCGACAGGCCGGGGCCGGGCGAGTGCCGTGGGGTGCACGGACATCGAGCGAGTGGTTTGCGCCGCGCGCCGGCCTCCGCGACCCAAGCCGAAGTTCTCCCCCTCCCCCGCGAAGCGGGGGCAGGGGGTCGGGGGGAGGGGGCCCTCGCCCGTAAAAGATACTCCGCTTTCGTCTCCGATCCGTCCCCGTTTCCTTCCCGTCCGCGAGCCACGCGCTCTCCGCTACGTCCATCCACCTCCTTCCCTTCCGTACCGCTCCGTTTGAGACCGACGCGCACCGGTGTCCGTCTCCGGGCGGCTGTCAACCGTTGACGGTCTCCCCTCGGGCGGACTAGCTTCACCCCGAAGCTCACCCGAAGCCGCCAGACCAAGACCATGCCGCGCCGCATCCACGTTCTTCCCGAGAAGCTGGCCAACCAGATCGCCGCCGGCGAGGTGGTGGAACGGCCCGCTTCCGTCGTGAAGGAGCTGCTGGAGAACGCGCTGGACGCGGGCGCCACCCGCGTGGACGTCACCGTGCGCAACGGCGGAAAGACGGAGATCCGCGTGGCCGACGACGGCCATGGCATGGGCCGCGAGGACGCCCTCCTCTCCGTGGACCGCCACGCCACCAGCAAGATCAGGTCGGAGCAGGACCTGGCCGCCATCCGCACCCTGGGATTCCGCGGCGAGGCGCTGCCGTCCATCGCTTCCGTGTCGCGAATGGTGCTGGAGACGGCCGAGCGCGACGGCCACGGCACACGCGTGGTCGTCACGGGCGGACAGATGGCGGCCGTGGAGGAGTGCGCGCGCCGCACGGGCACCACCGTCGCCATCCGCAGCCTGTTCTTCAACGTCCCCGCCCGTGCCAAGTTCCTGCGCACGACCGCCGCGGAGAACCGCGCGATCGGCGAGGTCATCACCACGCAGGCGCTGGCCACGCCGTCCGTCGCGTTCACGCTCGACTCCGGCTCGCGCGACGTGCTGACCCTGCCCGCGGCGGGCAACGTGGCGGAGCGCGTGGCGGCGCTGTGGGGCAACGACGCGGCGGAGGAGCTGCTGCCGGTGGCGCACCGCATCGGCCCCGTCGCGCTCACGGGGCTCATCCAGCGCCCCAACGCGGCGCGGCCGGGCGGGCGGCGCACGTACCTGTTCGTCAACGGGCGCGCGTTCACGGACCGCTACCTCGTCCGCGCGGCGGACCGCGCGTACAAGACGACCATCGCGCCGGGCAACCATCCGCACCTCTTTCTCTTCCTGGAGGTGCCGGACGGCGAGGTGGACGTGAACGTCCATCCGGCCAAGGCCGAGGTCCGCTTTCGCGACCGCATCGGCGTGGAGCGGCTCATCGAGGAGGGCGTCCGCGCGGCGCTGGCGGGGCTGGAGAGCACGCCCTCCATCGGCATGCGCGGCGCGCCCGGGCCCGCGGAAACCGGCGGATACGTGGCGCCGCACCCCGCGTTCGCCATGCAGACGCTGCGCGAGGAGCCGCAGGTGCGGTTCAACGCGCACCTCGCGCCCTCGTCCGCGCCCCCGGGGCCGGCGGAGGACCCCGCGTCGCAGATGACGCTGTTCGTCACGGGCGCGCCGTCCGCGGCGGACGGGGCGGAGGGCGGCAGGCCCAACCGCGTGCCGCCGGAGATGTTCGCGGGCGCCGCGCCGGTGATGTGGCAGATCCACAACACGTACATCCTGGCCGAGACGCGCAGCGGGCTGGTGCTCGTGGACCAGCACTCCGCGCACGAGCGGGTGCTGTACGAGGAGATCGTCCGCCAGTTCGACGGGGGCGGCGCGGAGAGCCAGCGGCTGCTGTTTCCCATTACCCTGCGCCTGTCGCCGGCGGAGTACGCGCTCGTGGAGCAGATCCAGGGCGTGCTGGAGCGCGCGGGGTTCGAGGTGGAGCCGTTCGGCGGACGGAGCATCATCGTGCACGCGGTCCCCAATCCGCACCCGTACTTCGACGCGGAGCGGTGCCTGCGCGAGATGATCGGGGAGCTGGCGGACGGGTCGCCGCTGGTGGACAGCGCGCGGACGCAGCACCAGCGCATCGCGCTGTCCATGGCGTGCAAGGGCGCCATCAAGGCCGGGCAAAAGCTCACGCAGCCGGAGATGACGGAGCTGTTCGACCGGCTGTTCGCCACGGAGCTCCCCTACCACGACATCCACGGCCGCCCCACGGTGATCCAGCTCAGCCTGAACGAGCTGCACCGGCGCTTCGGGCGCAGCGGGTAGGGGGGAGGCGGATGGTGGATGATCCGATGAGCGTGCGGATTGCGTCGATCAGGTCGATTGCGACTCTCGTGCAGAGACGCGGAGCCCGCGCGGGCGCCCCCTCCGCTCGCCTAGGCTCGCACCTCCCCCAAAAAAGACTGGGGGAGGTTGAACTGCGTGGGGGCGCCGGGATCGTGCTCGTCGGCGGGCGTTCTACCGCGCGCGGAGGGCCCCCTCCCCCCGGCCCCCTGCCCCCGCTTCGCGGGGGAGGGGGAGAACTGCGGGTTTGTGCGGACT
>NZ_DASURI010000102.1:0-3284 GCF_036280135.1 Longimicrobium sp. | reverse complement strand
CCCGGGCCCGTCGTCGTCCGTTCCGTCCTGCTCCCGGCGCATGGTGTGCCG
Source organism: Longimicrobium sp. (assembly GCF_036280135.1). Lineage (GTDB taxonomy): Bacteria > Gemmatimonadota > Gemmatimonadetes > Longimicrobiales > Longimicrobiaceae > Longimicrobium. Next base: position 3,233 of record NZ_DASURI010000102.1, on the reverse strand, counting down.
GCCCCGCGCGCACGCTTCGACTCCATTTCGGTCGTGGCGTGCGGACGTGGACCTTTGTCCCTTGCGAGCGAGGACCACCGATGCCTCATCCCCGGGCGCTGGGCGCCCGCGCCGCGCTGCTGGCGCTGCTGGGCGCAGCGGCCTGCACCGACAACTCCCCCACGGGTCCCGGGCCCGGCGGCACGCCGGGGCCGGGCAGCGAGGGCGGGCCCGCCACGACCATCGCGGCGCTCACCTGCACGGCCACCATGCCCGATGGCGGTGTGACGTGCGCGCCCGCCGAGCCGGGGCTGGGCAGTGCGTCCGGGCTGATCGTGGGCAACCAGGGCGTGTACGTGCAGCTCACGTCCTCCGGTGTGAACTACAACTCCGGCACGGGCGCGTTCACGTTCCAGACCACGCTGCAGAACCTGATCGAGCAGCCCCTGGGCACCACGGACGGCACCACGCTGGACCCGGGCGGCATCCGCATCTTCTTCGCGACCGGGCCCACGGTCATCGAAGGCACGGGCACGGCGGCCGTGATCCCCGCCGGGTTCGGGTTCTTCACGGCCGCCGCGCAGCCGTACTACGTCTATCCCTACCTGCTGGACCAGGGCGAGACGTCTCCCGCCGTGCAGTGGAACTTCGTCGTGCAGCCCACGGTTGCCCGGTTCGTCTTCACGGTGCTGGTCTCCGCCCCGGTGGAGTACCCCGACGGGTACATCACCCTGGACGGCAAGCTGCCGGGCGCGTCGTACGGGGCGCTGCACCCGTCTTCGCCGCACGGGCTTACGGCCGTCGTCAAGAACGCCGTGGGCGTCACGGTCCCCGGCACCGTCACCTTCGGGACGACGGACTCGGACTGCGCGGCCGTCAGCGGCACAGGCACGGTGACGGGCGTGCGCGCGGGCACCTGCTCCATCACGGCCACGTCGGGCGCGTACGCGGGCGAGCTGGTGTTCAGCGTGACGGGCACCCAGCGCACCTGGAACGGCTCCGCCTCGACGGACTGGTCCACGGGCGCCAACTGGAACGGCGGATACGCGCCGGCCCCCGTGGACACGGCCGTTGTCCCCACGGGCGTGCCCAACTTCCCGGCGCTCACGGCGGCCGCGAGCATCGGCGGCGTGCAGGTGGCCGACGGCGCCACGCTCTCGCTGGGCGCGTTCGACCTGACGGCGTCGGCCAACGTGGCCACGGGCTACACCGTGGGCTCCGGCATCCTGGGCACCACGGGCCAGCTGGTGCTGGCCGGCACGGGCCGCACGGTGCAGGGGCGCGTGCCCAACGTGCGCGTCACGGGCGACTACGCCCTGGGCGGCGACCTGCACGTGATTGCCCCGGGCCGCATCGTCTCCGGGCGGCTGGCCACCATCGGCTACCTGTACCGCACCGTTTCCCAGTGACCTCCCTCCGGCCCCCTATCGGAAACCCGCAATGAGACTTCGCCTTCTCGCCCTTACCGCCGCCGCGCTGCTGTGCGCGGCCCCGCACGCCGCGGCGCAGTCGCCCGTGCTCATCCAGGCCCAGGCCGGCTCGCCCGCGGGCGACCGGTTCCGCGTGGACAGCAGCGGCGCCTTCGTGGCATACGGCTTCGTGCGCGACGTGGGCAACACCACGGGGTGCGCGGCCCAGCTCCCCGCCAGCGGCGCGGGCACGCGCTTCATGTGGCACCCCTGCCGCGGCTCGCTGCGCTTTGGCCGCGCGCCGGTTGGCGCGGGGGCCACGTCGTGGGACGACAACAACATGGACGACTTCACCTTCGCCGGCGGCAACCAGGTGACGGCCAGCGACTACGGCGCGTTCGCGTACGGTGACCAGGTGACGGTGAGCTCCACGGTGGGCGTGGGCTTTGGCTCGGGCGTCACGGTGAGCGGCACGGCCGGCTTCAGCGCGGGCGCCAGCAACGTGTGCTCGGGCTTTGCCTGCACGGCCATCGGCTACACGGTGCGCGCCGGCGGGCAGGGCTCCGTGGCCCTGGGCTACCGGACGACGGCCAACAACGACTACGCCGTGGCCCTGGGATACCGCGCCAGCAACAACACGCACACGGGCACCATGGTGATGGGCGACGAGTCCACCACCGACTCCGTGCGCAACCAGGTGGACAACGAGTTCCGCATCCGGTACAACGGCGGCATTCGCCTGCGCGTGAGCACCGCGGCCAACGGCATGACCCCGGGTGCCGGCGGCAACGTGGGCTGCGACCTCACGGTGGCCGTGCCCACGTGGACCTGCGCCTCCAGCCGCACGCTCAAGGAGAACTACGAGCCCGTGAACGGCGAGGACGTGCTCATCCGCCTGCGCAGCGTGCCCGTGACCACGTGGAACATGATCGGCGGGGCAGAGGTGCGGCACCTGGGGCCCGTGGCCGAGGACTTCTACCAGGCGTTCGCGCTGGGCCTGGGGCCCACGGCCATCGGCATGGGCGACATCGACGGCGTGAACCTGGCGGCCGCCAAGGCGCTGGAGGCCCGCACGGTTGACCTGCAGGCGCAGCTCAACGTCCGTACGGCGCACGTCGTGGAGCTGCAGGCGCAGGTGGATGCGCAGGCCGCAGTCATCGCTCGAATGGAGGAACGGCTCCGGGCCCTGGAATCACGACCTTAGCCGCCCCGCCGGGCGGCGAGTGACCGGGCGGATCCAGACAAAAGAGGACGCGGGGAACGGATCTCGTTCCCCGCGTCCTCTCGTCATTTCTCCGCGTCCCGCGACCGACCGGCCGGAGCGCGTCAGCGCGCGGCGGGCTCCGTGTCGGGAAAGGGGGCGTGGGCGTCCATGGGGCCCGTGCGCGTGATGCCTTCCCATCCGCAGCGCGGACACCAGCGCTTTTGCAGGCGGCCCATCATCAGCCTGGCCAGCAGGCGGCCGCTGGGGCCCATGCGCACGGGCAGCGTCTCGGCGTTGCACTCGTCGCAGGTGCGCTCGCTGGGAAAGATCAGGTAGCACATGGCCATCGCCAGCCCCAGCTTGGCGAAGAAGGCGATGAAGAAGAACGCGACCCACGTGAGCGGTGATACCACAGGACTGCCGTCGGTTCAGGACATCTGGGTTGGTGAACGGATGTATGCGCATCCCCCGTGCCGGCCGACGTTCGGGTACGCCGGGGCGGGCGGCAGGTTCCGCGCAGCAGGACGTTGCACGATCCGCCGATCCGATCCGCTCCGCGCGGCCGTACTGGAACTGACGCTTGCCGCCCCCACTCCGTTGGGTCAGGTGCCGCGGTTGAATCAGCACTACAGCATTTTTGC
>NZ_DASURI010000101.1:0-12023 GCF_036280135.1 Longimicrobium sp. | reverse complement strand
CGCTCCGCTGTCGGCGCGAACTGTCCTGACCGGATGAAATGCGGATTTCACGGAAGAAGGATTGTCTGACATGACCATGCACTACCTGCCCGGACCCGTCGAGACGCGGCGGATGGATACGGCCGAGCTGCGCGACCGCTTTCTGCTGCGCGGGCTGTTCGTTCCCGGCGCGGTCACGCTGCGCTTCGTGGACCTAGACCGCGTTGTTATCGGCGCGGCGGTGCCCACGGACGGAACACTGTCGCTGGAGGCGCCGCCCGAGATGGCCTCGGAGTTCTTTTGCGAGCGCCGCGAGCTGGGCGTGCTGAACGTGGGCGGCGCCGGCAGCGTCACCGTCGACGGCCAGCGCCACGCCATGGCCTTCCGCGACGGCCTGTACGTGGGCCGCGGCAGCCGCGAGATCACCTTCGAGAGCGACGACGCGGCCAGCCCCGCGCGCTTCTACCTCGTCAGCTATCCCGCGCACGCCGCGTATCCCACCACGCACGTCGCGCAGTTCGAGGCCGAGGCCACGGAGCTGGGGACGGTGGCGAGCGCCAACCGCCGCATCCTGCGCAAGTACTTTCATCCCAACGGCGTAAAGACGGCGCAGCTGGTGATGGGCGTGACGGAGCTGCAAGAGGGCAGCGTGTGGAACACCATGCCCGCGCACACGCACGCGCGCCGCACGGAGGTCTACCTCTACTTCAGTGTGCCGCAGGACGCGGTGGTGATGCACCTGATGGGCGAGCCGGACCAGACGCGGCACCTGGTCGTCCGCGACGAGGAGGTGGCGCTGTCGCCGGGCTGGTCCATCCACTCCGGCTGCGGCACGGCCGCCTACACGTTCTGCTGGGCGATGGGCGGCGAGAACCAGGTCTTCGCCGACATGCAGGGCGTGGCGATGGACGCGCTTCTGTGAGGAGTGCCACGTGCCGAGTGCCAAGTGCCAAGTGCCAAGTCACTGAGACGATTTTGCCGATGAAGATGATCCGCATCTGCCGCTCCGCCCTGGTCGCGCTGGTGTCCCTGCTCGCGCCCGCCGCGCTCGCCGGGCAGACGGGCGTCGCCGTCCGCGCCGAGAACCCGCTCGCGGTGGCGCGCGCGGACGAGGTGCTGACGCTGTCGTGGGCGCAGCTGCGCGCCGCGCTGCCCGCCCTCTCCGCCGACCGCGTGCGCGTGATCGATGCCGCCAGCGGAGCCGAACAGGTCACGCAGGCCATCGACAACGACGGCGACGGCACCACGGACGAGCTGCTCGTGCTCACCAGCTTCTGGCCCGGCGAGCGCAAGGAGCTGCTCGTGCAGGCCCAGGCGCCCGCCGCCGCGCCCGCGGCCCGCGTGTACGCCCGCCACGACGCGCACCGCGACGACGTGGCGTGGGAAAGCGACCGTATCGCGTTCCGCATCTACGGCCAGGGGCTGTGGCAGGCGTCGGAGTTCGAGCCGCTGGTGAGCAGCGGCGTGGACATCTGGCCCAAGCGCGTCCGCGACCTCATCGTGGAGCGCTGGTACGCCAAGGGCCACGACCAGTACCACCGCGACACGGGCGAGGGCGCCGACTTCTACACCGTCGGGCAGACGCTGGGCGCCGGCGGCGTGGGCGTGCTGCAGGACGGACGCGTGGTCAGCGCCCGGAACTTCCGCGCGCACCGCATCCTCGCGACGGGCCCCATCCGTGCCGTCTTCGAGCTCACGTACGACCCGTGGGACGCCGGCGGCGTGCAGGTGCAGGAGGTTCGGCGCATCGCCATCGACGCGGGGCAGAACCTGTATCGCATGGAGACCACGTTCCGCACGGCCAACGGCGCCGACCTGCCGTTCGTCACGGGCACCGTCAAGCGCGAGGGGCTCGTGGGCAGCAACCGCCGCGGCGCGCAGTGGGGGTGGCTCGCCACGTGGGGACCCGTGGAGCGCAAGAACGGCGGCCACGGCTCGCTGGGCACGGCCGTGCTGCTGCCGTCCGCGCAGTTCACGGACGTGGCGGAGGTCGAGAATCACTTCCTGGCGCTGTCGACGGCCCGCTCGGGCGTGCCGGCGGTGCAGTACGCGGGTGCCGGCTGGACGGCCAGCGGCGACTTTCACGGTGTGGAGGACTGGTGGCGCTACCTGGACACCTTCGCCGAGCGCCTGTCCAACCCCATCCGCGTGACCATCGGCGCCGCGTCGGCTTTACGTTGATGTTACCTTTGATGGTGAACAATCAACCCGGTAGGCTGGCCATGCAGTCGGACGATGCCACTCATCCCGAGCACCTGATCATCTCCGAGGCGATCGACCGCATGCGGCGCGCCGATGCGATCGTTCGTACCTGGCTGGACCCCGCGTTTCGCTCGATTGATCCGGCGGTGCCGGAGGTCGTGGGACCTCCAATGCGCCTCCGCAGACGGCGCATCTGAGCTGTCGTTCTTCTCGGTGGATGTCGAACGGGCGCCGGAGCCACCGCTCCGCGCCCGTTTTGCTGATGATATTCATGTAGTCAATTGACTTCCTGAGGGAGGCGCCGCGCGATCTCGCCTACGCGTGACTCCCTGGCGCCGACCGAAGGATCTCCTCTCCCGCGCTCGGAGACTGCCCCGAGCCGCCGAGCTCAGCCGTGCGTTGACTTGGATGATGAACCCTGATCGCGATCTCTCGATGCGCATGACGCGCCGGCAGGCACTCGGCGCGCTGGGCGCCCTCGCGCTGCCGCTGGACGCGGGGCCCTGGCCGTCGCATCCGCTGGCGGACGTGGATGCAGCAGACGTGCATCCGCCGATGCAGGACGGAGAGTCGGACCTGGCCAACCTGTGGGACACGGTCGCGTGGGTGGCCCGCGAGCAGGCGCCGTCGCTCTCGTTCCTGGACGATCGATGGACGTCGCTGGAGGAGTGGAAGGCCGTCGCGCGGCCGGCGCTCCTCCGGCACCTGGGCTTCGATCCCGCGCCGCCCGCCGTCACCGGCGAGGTGACGGCGACGGAGGCACGCGACGGGTTCCGCATCGAGACCGTCCGCCTCCACGCGTCGCCCGCGTACGACATCCCCGCGCGCGTGCTCGTGCCCACGGGGCGCACCGGCCGGATGCCCGCCGTCGTGGCGCTGCACTGCCACGGCGGCCAGTACGCGTGGGGCGCCGCCAAGCTCGTAAGCAGCCCGGACGATCCGCCGACGCTCGTGGAGTATCGCCAGCGGCTGTACGGCGGCCGCGCCATCGCCGAGGACCTGGCGCGGCGCGGCTTCGTCGTGATCGTCATCGACGCGTTCTACTTCGGCGAGCGACGCCTGCGCGCGGAGACCCTCCAGCGCGACGTCGTCCCCGCCGAGGCGCGCGAGGCGTTCGCGTCCCTCGCGGGCCTCCCCGCCGGAAGCGCCGAGCGAATCGCGGCCGAGAACCGCGTGGCGGGCGCGTTCGAGACCCCCGTGGCCAAGACGTTGTTCGCCGCCGGCGCGAGCTGGCCCGGCCTGCTGACGTGGGACGACCGGCGGACGGTGGATTACCTGCTCACGCGCGTGGACGTGGACCCGGGGCGCATCGGCTGCGTGGGTCTGTCCGGCGGCGGGCTGCGCAGCGCGTGCCTGGCCGCGGCGGATCCGCGCATCAAGGCCGCCGTGGTGGTCGCGTGGATGAGCGCACTGGGCGAGATGCTGCCCCGCCACGCGCGCCGCCACACGTGGATGGCCTGGGCGCCGGGTCTGCGCGCCTCGCTGGACCTGCCCGACGCGCTCGCCCTCGCCGCGCCCGGCGCCGTGCTCGTGCAGCAGTGCGCCCGCGACACGCTTTTTCCCGTGGAGGGCATGCGCGCGGCCGTCGACAAGCTGGAGCGCGTCTACGCCAAGACCGGCATCCCCGACCGCTTCGTCGGCGCGTTCCACGAGGCGCCACACTCCTTTACCCCGCCCATGCAGTTCATCGCGTTCGACTGGCTGCAGCGCTGGCTGTGATGCCGGACTCAGCCGGCACGGACGCGCGGGACAGGTCTACGGAAATATCTCACACGGGGCCTTCGGCCAACGGAGGGAACGGTAACTGATTGAAAAAGAAACCGTTGACCCCGTTGGTCGAAGGCCCCGTGTGAGAATGCTGTTTCGAGCTGTCCGGCGGCGATTCAGCAGGAGGACGAAGATGTCTCGCTGAGTCACGCTTGTCCCGTCGGGGTCCTGCATGCGGACGGACGTCGGATCGCCGGGACGGAATCCATCTGCCGATCCCGTACGTACTTGTCCCGCCCGCGTGTCGCGGCACCGCTCCGTGCGGGGCAATGCGCACCGGATTTGCGTTCGATGCGGGACGTGCGACGCGGCGGCCCCGTGCCGAATCGCGCCCGATCCGCTCCAATTCCTTCCGCTCTCCCCGGTTGAGGTGCCGCCGATGATGCGCCGTATTCTCCTCTCGCTCCCGATTTCGCTCGCGCTGGCCGTGGCCGCGCCCCCGGTGGCGCACGCGCAGCTTTCCGTACCGCAGGTGGTGCAGCGGTCGGGGCCGGCCGTGGTGTCGCTCAAGACCTTCGACGCGCGCGGGCGCGAGATGGTGCTGGGCAGCGGCTTCATCCTGCGCGACGGGCGCATCGTCACCAACGCGCACGTGGTGGAGGGCGCCGCGCGCGTGGACGTGTACGACGCCGACGAGCGCCTGCTGGGCACCGCGCGCCACGCCGAGGCCCTGGACGCCGACGTGGACATCGCCGTCCTGCCCGGCATGGGCGCCGCGCGCAACACCGTGCAGCTGGCCCGCGAGGCACCCACCGTGGGCGAGGAGGTGGTGGCCATCGGCGCGCCGGAGGGGCTCACGAACACGGTGAGCAACGGCATCGTCAGCGCGTACCGCGAGGTGGAGGGGCAGCGGATGATGCAGATCACCGCGCCGCTCTCCGAGGGCTCGTCGGGCGGGCCCGTGCTCAACCGGCGCGGCGAGGTGGTGGGCGTGAGCGTGGCCATCTACCAGGCCGGCCAGAACCTGAACTTTGCCGTGCCCCTGGACGACGTGCGCGCCGTGGTGGACCGCCGGCCGGGCCGCGTGGCCTTCGCGCCGGCATCGGCCGGAGGGGGCGGGCGGGGCCGGCGGCGCGGGGACGCGGACCAGGCGGGGGAGATGGCGTCGGGCCGGACGCGCCCGCCCGCGGCCATCCGCGTGGGCCAGCCGGCCATCGCGGGGACGCTGGAGGCGGGCGACGCCGCGTTCACCGAGGGCGGCTACTTCGACCTGTACCACTTCCAGGCGCGCCGGGGGCAGCGGCTGACGGTCACGCTGCGGTCGGACGACTTCGACGCGTACCTGCGCGTGGCCCACGCCCGCTCGGGCGACGACGTGGACTGGCTGGGCGAGGACGACGACGGCGGCCTGGGCACGGATTCGCGGCTGACCGTGACGGCGCCGGCGGACGGCGAGTACTGGATTGCCGTCAGCGCGTACGACGAGGAGCCGGGCGCGTACGAGCTGGCCGTGCGCGACGCGGGCGCCGGCGCGGGCGGATCGACCGGTGACCGCGCGGAGCTGGATGACCGGTGGATCGCGGCGGGCGAGACGGAGACGTTCGAGCGCTTCGTGGACCGCACGCGCATCACCCCGCAGGGCAACGGCGTGTACCGCGTGTGGGTGCGCAGCATCTACGCCGATCCGTACACGGACGAGTACGGCGACACGTACGACAACGTGCTGTCGCGGATGGACTACGACTGCACCCGCCGCCGGTGGCGCGCCGTGCAGGTGATCCAGTACCTGGGCACGGACGTGGTGTGGAGGTCGGACGACGAGCCCGGCGACTGGGACGAGTGGGTCCCCGAGAGCGTGGGCGAGACGACGGGCGAAACCGCCTGCCGCGTGGCCCGGGGCGGCTGAAAACAACAACGACAACTGCATTCTCACGCAGAGCCGCAGAGGGCGCAGAGTACTTCATCGCGCGACGAAGTACTCTGCTGCCCCTGCTCCCTCTGCGTGAGATAGGTTTTTCCATCCCTGCCACGGATCCCGGCACTCCGAGGAATTCCGAAATTTCCGGAATACACGGTCCGCCGATCATCATTGCCGACAATGTATTCGGCAGCATCCACCGAACCGACATGCAGAGGATCGGCGGGGACCGGATCTGATACGATTCACCGCAAGCCCTTGCGGATTCGCGCATTCTGAACGTTTGGGCGCCTGGGTGTCGGACGCGGAGCGCGCCGTGGACGACCCGGATCGCGCGCGGCCGAGGCCCGGAACGGGATCGTTGTGAAACGAATGTTTCCGATTACCTTGGCTACCGCTTCCGCAGGTCTCCTTTCGTTCCTCCAGCCGTACTTCCGCTCCATCCCAGGCCCCACGCACCCGTCCAGCCGTGCCCCCGCACGACCGCGCCGGGACCGCCGTAACCTGTCGGCGCAGTGCCTTGCGCCGGCCCAGCCCGCACGCCGAGGTCGCATGAGCCGCATCCCCACTCCTCTCCACACCCGTCCGCGCCGGTGGACGGCGCTCGCCCTGGCCGCGCTGTTCGCCGCGTCCGCCTGTTCCGGCGACGCCACGGGCGGCCAGCCGGGCGGCGAGGCGCTGCTCCAGGTGAGCGCCAACGTCTCCGCCACCCCCATCAGCACCCTGGTGGTGGAGGTGACCGCCTCCGACATCCCGCAGCCCCTGGTGTTCAACCTCCAGGTGCAGAACGGCGTGGCGTCGGGCACCATCAAGATGCCCCCGGGCAGCGCCCGCACCATCACCGTCAAGGCGTTCGACACCAGCGGCCAGATCACCCACGAGGGCAGCGCCACGGTAGACGTGGACAACGGCCAGAACCCGCCCGTGAACATCTCGCTGGGGCCCCGCAGCGGGCACGTACCCGTGACGGTGTCGGTGGGTGACCACAGCGTGAGCATCTCGCCGGCCTCGGCCACGCTGGCCGCGGGCGACAGCCTGCAGCTCACGGCGACGGTCACGGCGGCCGGCGGCGGCACGCTCAACGTGGCGGTAGACTGGGCCACGCTCAACCCCGGCCGCGCCACCGTGAGCTCCACGGGCCTGGTGCGCGCCCTGTCGTCGGGCACCGTGCAGATCGTGGCCACGTACTCCGGCGTGGGCGGCAGCAGCCAGATCACCATTCCCTGACCCCAGCGCGCGAAACCGACCATGAGCATCCGCAAGCTCGGCGGGTTCCTGGCGGCGGCCCTCGTGCTGCTGCTGGGCGCCTGCACCGACGGCGTCACCAACGCGGGGGGCGACGGCGAGACCTCCGCCATCCGCGTGACGGCCAACACCTCCGGCACGCCCATCGCCACCCTGGTGGTGCAGGTGACGGCGGCCGACATCACCACGCCCCTGGCCTTCAACCTGGTGTCCAGCAACGGCGTGGCCACGGGCACCATCAAGGTGCCGCCGGGCGCGGCCCGCACCTTTACCGTGCAGGCGTTCGACAACACGGGCGCCATCACCCACGAGGGCAGCGCCACCATCGACGTGAGCCCGGGCAACAACAACCCGCCGCTCAACATCAGCCTGGGGCCCCGCGCCGGGCACGTGCCCGTGACGGTCACCTTCGGCGCGGCCAGCGTGATCGTGAACCCCGCGTCGGCCACCCTGCTGGATGATTCCACCCTGCAGCTGCAGGCCGTGGTCATCAACGCCGAGGGCGACACGCTGAACGTGGCGGTGGACTGGGCCACCAACAACCCGGCCAGGGCCACCGTGAGCGCCACGGGCCTGGTGACGGCCGTGGACACGGGCACCGTGCAGATCCACGCCACGTACGAGGGGCTGGGCGGCTACGCGGCCATCACCATCACCCTGCCGGGGCCGCCGGCCACGGGCACGTTCACCTGGACGGGCGCCGTGAGCACGGACTGGTTCACGGCGGGAAACTGGTCCGCCAACGCCGTCCCCACGGCCACGGACTCGGTGCTCATCCCCGCCGGTCCGGCCAACATGCCCGCGCTGGACTCGGCGACGACGGTGGCGTGGGCGCAGGTGCAGGCGGGCGCCACGCTCACGCTGGGCGCGGACTTTACCGTCTCGACCGACGTGCTGGCCGACGGTCCCATCCAGGGTCCGCACCGGGTGATCATGCCGGGCACGGCCGCCACGGTGCGCGGCTTTCTCCCGCAGCTGCGCGTGACGGGCACGGTGAGCCTGGTGGGGGCCACAAGCAGCAGCAACATCACGGTGATCGGGGGACGGCTGCGCACCAGCGGCTTCTTCCTGGGCGTCACCAACTGACGCGCATCACCCGGATGATGACGGACGCGGCCCCGGCTCTCCTGCGCCGGGGCCGCGCTTCGTTCCCGTAAACCCAACTGCATTCTCACGCAGAGGAAGCAGAGGCGCAGAGAACTGCGGATTCGCGCAGAACCGGGGTACTCTGCGTCCTCTGCGGCTCTGCGTGAGAAATCTGTTTTCCGCCTTGCCGAAGCACTTCGCTTCCAACGGATTGAGCGAGGAACATCCACCTTCTGGCGGGTACTATCGCCCGCGCCGGGAGGAGAAGAAATTAGCACCCCGGGCGAACCCGCCTATTTCGGGATCGCGACAAACGCGATACACTCTCCCGCATCAGGACACCTTCACCCAGACAAGGGCAGCACGATGAAACGCCTCGTTCCGCTGCTGTGCCTGCTCGCGGCCCCGGCGGCGGCGCAGCAGGTCAGCATTCCCCACACCACCTTTACGCTCCCCAACGGGCTGCGGGTGATCGTGGCGGAAGACCACTCCGCGCCGCTGGCCGCGGTGAACGTGTGGTACCACGTGGGCTCCGGCTACGAGCGGCCGGGCCGCACCGGCTTTGCGCACCTCTTTGAGCACATCATGTTCGAGGGGAGCAAGAACGTGCCCGAGGGCGACTTCGACAACTGGCTCGAGGCCGCCGGCGCCCGCAACAACGGCAGCACCACCACGGACCGCACCAACTACTACGAGGTGATGCCCAGCAACGCCGTGGAGCTGGCGCTGTGGCTGGAGGCCGACCGCATGGGCGGCCTGCTGGATGCCATGTCGCCCTCCAAGCTCGAGGGCCAGCGCGGCGTGGTGAAGAACGAGCGCCGCCAGAGCTACGAGAACCAGCCGTACGGCCTGCTGTGGGAGACGGCGTCCACCCTGCTGTACCCGCAGGGCCACCCGTACTCGTGGACCACCATCGGCTCCATGGCCGACCTGGACGCGGCCCGGCTGGAGGACGTGAACGCGTTCTTCCGCACCTACTACGCGCCCAACAACGCCTCCATCGCCGTCGTGGGCGACGTGGACCCGGCGCAGGTGCGCCAGTGGGCGGAGCGCTACTTTGGCTGGATCCCCCGCAACACCGACGTGCAGCGGCCCACGGATCCCATGCCGCAGCTCACGGCCACCACCTACACCACCCGCGAGGACCGCGTCACGCTCCCCGAGCTGTCCATGATCTGGCGCACGGGCAAGCGCTTCTCGCAGGACGAGGCGGCGCTCAACGTGCTGGCCGACATCCTCACCTCGGGCAAGAGCTCGCGCCTGTACAAGCGCCTGGTGTACGACGAGCAGGTGGCCGCCTTCGCCAGCGCGTTCAACGACGCCAACCTGCTCTCGGGTGACTTCTGGATGCGCATCCGCGCCCGTCCCGACGTGGACCTGGACCGCATGCAGGCCGCCGTGGACGAGGAGATCGCCCGCATCGCCCAGACGCCGCCTTCGCAGGAGGAGCTGGAGCGCGTGATCAACGGCCGCGTGACCGGCTTCGTGGGCCGGCTGGAGACGGTGGAGGGCAAGGCCGACCAGCTCAACGACTACCTGTACTTTACCGGCACCGCCGACTACGCCGAGCGCGACCTGGCCCGGTACCGGGCCGTGACCCCGGCCGACGTTCAGCGCGTGGCCCAGCAGTACCTGGCGGGCAAGAACCACGTGATCATCAGCATCGTGCCCCAGGGCAAGACGGAGCTCGCCGCCCAGGAGAACCAGTAATGAAGCGCCTGATCCTTTCCCTTGCCGCGGGTGCCGCGCTCGTCTCCGCCACGCAGGCGGCGGCCCAGCCCGGCTTTCCCACCACGCCGCCGCGTCCGCAGGGCGCGCCGCGCATCAGCCTGCCGCAGCCGCAGCGCATGCAGCTGCCCAACGGGCTCACGGTCATGTACGTGCGCCAGCCGGAGCTCCCGGTGGTGAGCGCCGTCCTCGTCACGCGCGGCGCCGGCACGGCCGACGAGCCGGGCGACCTGCCGGGCCTGTCGTCGTTCACGGCCAACATGCTGGACGAGGGCGCGGCCGGCATGGACGCCCTGCAGCTGGCCGACGCGCTGGACCTGCTGGGCGCGTCGCTGTCCACGGGCTCGGGCACGGACGCCGCCCAGTCCAACCTGTACGTGCTGCGGCAGAACTTTCCCCGCGCGCTGCAGCTGATGGCCGACGTGGTCACGCGCCCCGACTTTCCGGAGCGCGAGGTGAGCCGCCTGCGCGACGAGCGCCTCACGGCCCTGGCCCGCGCCAAGGACGAGGCGACGACCATCGCCGGCAACGCGTTCGCGTCGCTGGTGTACGGCGGACAGCACCCGTACGGCCGCGTGCCCAGCGCCGAGAGCACGCGCGGCCTGGACCGCGCCCGCGTGCAGGCGTTCCACGCCTCGCGCTACCGGCCCGAGAACAGCACGCTCATCCTGGTGGGCGACGTGGACGCGGCGCAGATGCAGCCCATGATCGCGCAGGCGTTCGGCGGATGGCGCGCGCAGGGCGCGGCCATGCAGATGGGGACCGCCCCGGCGGCGCCCACCATCGGCCGCACGACGGTGTACCTGATCGACAAGCCGGGCGCGGCGCAGTCGGAGATCCGCATTGGCCACCCGGGCGTGGCCCGCGACAACCCCGACTACTTCCCCCTGCTGGTGCTCAACACCATGCTGGGCGGCACCTTCACCAGCCGGCTGAACACCAACCTGCGCGAGACGCACGGCTGGGCGTACGGCGCGCGCAGCAGCTACAGCATGTTCCGCGGCGCGGGCCCGTTCACGGCCGCGGCCGGCGTGCAGACCAACGCCACCGACAGCGCGCTGGTGGAGTTCTTCCGCGAGCTCAACCGCATCCGCACGGAGCCGGTGAGCGCCGACGAGCTGCAGAAGATCAAGAGCTTCGTGGCCCTGCGCCTGCCCGACCAGCTGGAGACCACGCAGGACGTGGCCGGCAACCTGGCCAACCTGGAGACGTACGGGCTGAACGCGTCGTACTTCGACGACTACGTGCAGCGGGTGATGGCCGTGACGGCCGATGACCTGCGGCGCGTGGCCAACCAGTACGTGCGCCCGGAGAACTCCGTGGTGGTGGTCGTGGGCGACCGCTCCGTGGTCGAGGCGGGCATCCGTGCCGCCAACGTGGGCCCGGTGGAGATCCGCGACGTGACGGAGTTCGTCCGCGAGTAGGGAAGTGCGTGAGTGCGGTAGTGCGTTAGTGCGGAAGTAGAAACGCGCGGGGGATCGGGTTCGATCCTCCGCGCGTTTTTTCGTGCCGGGGTGAGGGCGGGGATCGGGTCCTCGCGGAGGAGGCGGAGTGTGTCGCGTGCGCGGAGGGCCCCCTCCCCCCGACCCCCTGCCCCCGCTTCGCGGGGGAGGGGGAGCACTGCAACTGCTTTCAGCCTCCCCCAGGGGTTATTGGGGGAGGTGGGCGAGCTCCGCGAGCCCGGAGGGGGCGCCCGGGCGAAGCCAGCCACGCGCGCAAGACCCGCCCGCTCGCCGAAACCACTCCCGCACTCACGCACTTCCGCACTCACGCACTTCTTGCGGCATCCGCCCCCGCCCGCCTATTCTACGCGGCTCGCCAAGACCCCTTGAACAAGGTCCGTTACGAATGTCCGATCCGTTCCCGAGCGGTGGCCCCATGCTGCTGGCCGGCACGGCCAACCTTCCGCTCGCCAGGGAAATCGCCAAGCACCTGAACCTGGAGCTCGGCGCGGTCACCATCAAGAAGTTCGCCGACGGCGAGATCTTCGTCCGCATCGACGAGAACGTGCGCGGGCGAGACCTGTTCATCATCCAGAGCACCACCGCCCCCGGCGACAACGTCATCGAGCTGCTCCTGCTGATCGACGCGGCGCACCGGGCCTCGGCGGCGCGCATCAACGCCGTCATCCCCTACTTCGGATACGCCCGGCAGGACC
>NZ_DASURI010000100.1:0-3495 GCF_036280135.1 Longimicrobium sp. | reverse complement strand
ACCATGGTGCTGGGCCGCGAGGTGGTGGCCACGGGCGACAACTTCGGCGGCATGAGCCCCATCCTGCTGCCCATGGTCATCGCCGGCGCCGGCATCCTGTTCTCGCTCATCGGCATCCTGCTGGTGCGGGTCAAGGAGGGCGGCAACGTGCAGGGCGCGCTCAACCTGGGCAACTGGGTGAGCATCATCCTCACGGGCATCTTCTCGTTCTTCCTCATCCAGTGGATGCTGCCGGAGAGCATGCAGATGGGCCGCGCGGGCAGCGAGGCGTTCGGCCGCATGGGCGTCTTTGGCGCCGTGGCCGTGGGCCTGCTGGTGGGCGCGCTGATGAGCATCATCACCGAGTACTACACGGCCATGGGGCGCCGCCCCGTGCAGTCCATCGTGCAGCAGTCGTCCACGGGCCACGCCACCAACGTCATCGGCGGCCTGGCGGTGGGCATGGAATCGACGACGCTGCCCATCCTCGTGCTGGCCGGCGGCATCATCGCCAGCTACGAGTTCGCGGGGCTGTACGGCGTGGCCATCGCGGCCGCGGGCATGATGGCCACCACGGCCATGCAGCTGGCCATCGACGCGTTCGGCCCCATCGCCGACAACGCGGGCGGCATCGCCGAGATGAGCGAGCTTCCCCCGGAGGTGCGCCAGCGTACGGACATCCTGGACGCGGTGGGCAACACCACGGCGGCCACGGGCAAGGGCTTCGCCATCGCCTCGGCGGCGCTCACGGCCCTGGCGCTGTTCGCGGCGTTCATGGGCATCTCGGGGATCTCGTCCATCGACATCTCCAACGCGCGGGTGCTGGGCGGCCTGTTCGTGGGCGCCATGATCCCGTTCATCTTCTCGTCGCTGGCCATCGCGGCCGTGGGCCGCGCGGCCATGAGCATGGTGGAGGAGGTGCGCCGCCAGTTCCGCGAGATCCCGGGCATCCTGGAGGGCACGGGCAAGCCGGAGTACGGCCGCTGCGTGGAGATCAGCACCCGGGCCGCCATCCGCGAGATGCTGCTGCCGGGCGCCATCGCCCTCATCGTCCCCATCCTGGTGGGCTTTACCATGGGGCCCGAGGTGCTGGGCGGCCTGCTGGCCGGCGTGACGGTGTCGGGCGTGCTCATGGCCATGTTCCAGTCCAACGCCGGCGGTGCCTGGGACAACGCCAAGAAGTCGTTCGAGAAGGGCGCCACCATCAACGGCCAGCTCTTCTACAAGGGCAGCAACGAGCACAAGGCGGCCGTGACGGGCGACACCGTGGGCGACCCGTTCAAGGACACGAGCGGCCCCTCGATGAACATCCTCATCAAGCTCATGTCCATCGTGTCGCTGGTGATCGCGCCGCACATCGCGGTGTCGGCCGTGCACGAGCCCGTCCGCGAGGTCGAGGCCGGCGTGACGACGGAGGCGCCGGCCGCCGTGGCCGCCGCGCCCGCGCCGGTGGTGGTGCAGGCCCCCCGCTGATCCGCGGGACGGAACCGACGAGGGGCCCGGCCGGGTACGACACCGGCCGGGCCTCTTTCCTTTCCGGCACCACGGCGTATGTTCTTGTGATGCGTTTCTGCTGATCCCTCTTGGCGCACCGGCGCTCCGCCGGCCCCGCGCACGCCCCGACCCCCCGAGCGACACGACATGAGCACGATGGACACCACGCGGCCGGCGGCCCCGCCGGCCCCCGCCGCCGATGCGGGACTGCGGCAGGGACTGACGCTGCTGGACGCGGTGATGCTGGTGGCGGGGAGCATGATCGGCTCCGGCATCTTCATCGTCTCGGCCGACATCGCGCGCAACATGGGCTCGGTGGGCGGGCTGATCGCCGTGTGGGTGGCGTCGGGGCTCATGACGCTGGCCGCGGCCCTGAGCTACGGCGAGCTGGCGGCGGCCATGCCGCGGGCGGGCGGGCAGTACGTGTTCCTGCGCGAGGGGCTGGGGCGCATGACGGGGTTCCTGTACGGCTGGACGCTGTTCATGGTGATCCAGACGGGAACCATCGCGGCCGTGGCCGTGGCGTTCAGCCGCTTTTTGGGCGTGTTCTTTCCCGCCGTGTCGCCGGACGTGTTCGTGGGCGTCAAGGGCATCCACATGCCCGGCGGCGACATCGACCTGGGCCTTTCGTGGCAGCGGGTGGTGGGCATCGTCATCATCGCCCTGCTCACCTGGGTGAACCTGCGCGGCCTGCGCGAGGCCAAGTGGATCCAGACGAGCTTTACCATCGCCAAGACGGGCGCCCTGGCGGCGCTCATCCTCCTGGGCATCACGCTGGGGCGCAACGCGGGGGCCATCTCCAGCAACTTCGGCAACTTCTGGGCGGGCGAGCCGGGCGGCACGCCGGTGTCGGTGATGGGGATCGCCATCCCCCTGATCATCACGGCGTTCGGCTCGGCCATGGTGGGCTCGCTGTTCTCGTCGGACGCGTGGAACAACGTGACCTTCGCGGCGGCCGAGGTGCGCCGGCCGGAGCGCAACCTGCCCCTGGCGCTGGCGCTGGGGACGGGGCTGGTGACGCTGCTGTACGTGCTGGCCAACCTGTCGTACCTGTCGGTGCTCACGCTGGCGCAGATCAAGGGCGCGCCGCAGGACCGCGTGGGCACGCTGGCCCTGGAGCAGATGTTTGGCCCCGTGGGGCAGTACCTGATGGCGGGCGCCATCCTGGTCTCCACCTTCGGCTGCATCAACGGGCTCATCCTGGCCGGGGCGCGGGTGTACTTCGCCATGGCGCGCGACGGGCTGTTCTTTGCCCGCGCGGGCGAGGTGAACCGCAACGACGTGCCGGCGTGGGCGCTGGTGGCGCAGGGCATCTGGACGGCGCTGCTGTGCCTGACGGGCACGTACGGCCAGCTGCTGGACTACGTGATCTTCGCGGCGCTCATCTTCTACGTGCTCACGATGGTGGCCCTGTTCCGGCTGCGCAGCCTGCGCCCGGACCTGCCGCGCCCGTACAGGGCGTTCGGCTACCCGCTGGTGCCGGCGCTGTACATGCTGGCGGCCACGGGCGTCGCGCTGATCCTGCTGGTGGCCAAGCCCGTGTACTCGTTCAGCGGGCTGTTCGTGGTGCTGCTGGGCATCCCCGTCTACTACCTGTGGAGCCGGCGCGCGACGCCCAACTCCTAGCACGGCGAAGTCTTACTGATTTCTCACGCAGAGCCGCAGAGGCGCAGAGGACTACGAACCAGTTCTCTGCGCCTCTGCGGCTCTGCGTGAGAATTCTGTTGCAGGTTTTCCGGGCCCGGGCTTCCACGGGAGCGGATTCGGTGTTAAATTGTCCATCTGCAATCACTTGCGGGATGGATGCATCGCCGCCGGACCGGCCGCCTTCGCGCGGACCGATCCGGCGGACGTGTTTTGGACGTACCCTCCCACGACGGAGCGCTGGAGCGGGGCATAACCGAACGCTAATCCAACGTTCGACGTGCCTCGTGGGTCTAACGAACGTCGGCGCGGTGGCTGGATTGCCGGCCTGGTTGCGGATTTTTAGCACGGGCCGGCGAAGTGAAACCGGACGGGTGC
>NZ_DASURI010000099.1:0-5731 GCF_036280135.1 Longimicrobium sp. | reverse complement strand
GCGTGGAATCCGCCACGGCGATCGCGCGATCCGCCCCGCGGCCGGCCGAGCCGGCGGCAGGGATCGCGTCCCCGTCCGCCGCTCCCGTCTCTCCGTCCGCCGGCACCGGGTTGCCGGACGCCGCCGCCGCGCCCGCCAGGCTGTCCGCGGCGGGCGGGGGCGGGAGGAGGATGGACGCCGGAGCGGGCCGGGAAATGGCCGGGTCCGGGCGGGCGGGGGCGGCCGCGGCGGTGTCCCGGCCGGCGGTTCCGGCCGTCTGCGCGGGCAGCCCGCGGGCGGCCGCGGCGGCGGCGAAAACGGCCAGGACGTAGCGGTGCAAGGACATGGAAGCGAGCCGGGTGTGCTGGACAGCGTTGGCCCCGCATGATAACATGTTCGTCCGAGCGCGTCCAACCGACCCGGAGGCTTTCTCCCCTGATGTTCCTCCCGCCCCAACGGGTGCAGTGCCCGCGGCGCGCGGCCCGCGTGTTGGCCGCCGCCGTGCTGCTCGCGGCGGCCGTGGCCCCCGCGCGCGCCCAGGACCTGGAGCTGGAGGCGCTCCCGGGCACGGATGCCGAGCGGTACCTGCGCGCCCTGCAGGTGGCCGGCGAAACGCCCGTGGGCCCCTGGTCGCTGCGGGGCTTTTCGCCGCGCGAGATGCGGGCGATGCTGCCGGCGGACTCCGCGCACCCCTGGGCCGCGCGCGTGCGCCCCGCGGGCGACGGCGTGCGGCTGGTGCGCCCCCGCGCGGACCTGGGATGGAACTCCGCCTTTGCCTACGGGCAGAACGACGGCGCCGTGTGGGCCGGCCGCGGGTTGACCGCGCGCGGCTCCGCCGGCGCCGCCGCGCGTTGGGGCGTGCTGAGCCTGCGGGTGGAGCCCGTGGCGTTCTGGACGCAGAACGGCGCGTACGACCTGATGCCCACGGGCACCGGCGAGCCGTTCGCGGACCCCGTGACCCCCGCGGGCATCGACCTTCCCCAGCGCTTTGGCGACGAGGCGTACCGGCGCGTGGACCCGGGCGAGAGCCTGCTGCGGCTGGACGTGCGCGGCGTGGTCGTGGGCGTGGGGACGGAGAGCCAGCACTGGGGGCCCGCCATCGACCAGCCCCTGCTGCTGGGTCCCAACGCGGCGGGGTTCGCGCACGCGTTCGTGGGCACGTCGGCGCCGCGCAACGTGTGGATCGGGCGGGTGCACGCGCGGCTCGTGTGGGGCCGCCTGGACCAGTCGCCCTGGTCGCTGGCGCCCGATTCCGTGGCCGACCGCTTCATGTCGGGGTTCACGGCCACCTTTCAGCCCCGGGGGATGGAGGGGCTGGAACTGGGGGTGGCGCGCTTCTTCCACCTCCCCCTCACGGGCCGCCGTGTGACGCTGGGCGACGTGCTTCGTCCCGTGGAGCCCTTCTTCAAGTCCGCGCGCTCCGGCCCGGAGGGCGAGGAGGCGGTCCCGGAGAACCAGCTGGCCTCGGTCTTCGCGCGGTGGGTGCTGCCCCGCGCGGGCGCCGAGGTGTACGGCGAGTACATCCGCGACGACCACAACTGGAACCTTCGCGATTTCCTGCTGGAGCCGGACCACTCCGCGGGGTACCTGCTGGGGGCCTCGCGCGCGTGGCGCAGCGGCCGGTCGCTCGTGTCGGCGCGGGCGGAGTGGGTGAACACCCAGGCGTCGCACCTGCGCGAGGCGCGCAACCAGGGACGCCTGTACCGCAACGGCTCGCTGCCCCAGGGACACACCCAGCGCGGGCAGCTGCTGGGATCCGAGGCGGGGTACGGGGGCGGCGGCAGCGTGGTGGCCCTGGACGTGTTCCACCCCGGCGGACGCTGGAGCATGGACTGGACCCGCACCCGCGTGCGCGACAACTGGGGCGGCACCGCCGCCACCGAGCAGAAAGACGATGCCGTGACGGACGTGATCCACTCATTGGGCGCGGAGGCGCTCTTCTTCCGCGGGCCGGTCGACGCCCGGGCCTCGCTGCGTGGGAGCTGGGAATTGAACCGCCAGTTCGGGGACGACGCGTTCAACCTCACGGCGTCGGTGGGCATGCGGATCGGCCTGTGAGCCCGGCCCACGCATCCGCGGCGCAGCCGCTGGCCCGGCCGGAGCCCGCCGAGGCGCCGGCGCGCCGGCCCGCGCCGCACGTCGCCGTCTGCATCGCCACCTTTCGCCGGCCCACGGGGCTGCGCCGGCTGCTGGACAGCCTGGCCGCCCTGGAGGTGCCGTCCGGCATGGACGCCCCCCTGGTGATCGTGGTGGACAACGACGCCGCGGGCTCGTCGCAGCCCGTGGTGGCCGCCGCGCGGGCGGAGCTTCCCTTCGAGCTCGTGTACGGGGTGGAGCCGGAGCGCAACATCGCCCTGGCCCGCAACCGGGGCGTGTCCATGGCCCTTGAGCGCGGGGCCGCCTGGCTGGCGTTCGTGGACGACGACGAGACGGTGCACCCCGGCTGGCTGCGCGAGCTGCTGGACACCCGCGACCGGCTGCGCGCCGACGTGGTGGCGGGCGCCGTGCACACCCGCTGCCCCGCCGACGCACCCGGGTGGCTGGCCCAGGACCGCTTCTACGCGCCCCGCGGCGCGCGCCAGGACGCCGTGCTCACGGGCGCGTACACGGGCAACGTGCTCGTGCGGGCCACGCTGCTGGCCGGTCCCCGCGGCCCGTTCGATGCCCGGTACGGGCTCAGCGGGGGGAGCGACTCGCACCTCTTCATGCGGCTGCACCGCGGGGGCGCCCGCATCGTCTACGCGGGGCGCGCCGTGACCACCGAGGTGGTGCCGCCGGCCCGCGTGCGCCCGGCGTGGGTGCTGCGCCGCGCCTACCGCATCGGCAACATCGCCGTGTTCTGCGAGCGCGACCTGCCCGCGGGGGCGTCGTCCACGCGCATCGCCAAGGCCGCCCTGCGGCTGGGGCTGGGCCTCGCATCGCTCCCCCTGGGGCTGCTGGGCGGGCGCGGCGTGGGGCTGCGGGCCCTGTGGAACGTGGCGTACGGCTGCGGCGCCATGGCCGGGGCCGTCGGCATCCGCTACTACGAGTACGCCCGTCCGCAGACCGAGGAGTAGGCGGGATCGGCGGATACGCGGATCTCGGATCTCGGATCTTGGATCAGCGGATCAGCGGATCAGCGGATTTTCGATCGGCAGATCAGCGGGATCTACGAATTTGATCGGCGGATCGGCGGATCGGCGGATCGGCGGATCGGCGGATCGGCGGGTGTGGACGGGGAGCGCGGGGGAGGAGCGGCTCCGGGTCGATGCGCGGGATCCGCGACGCACGTCCGACGTCGCTCGTCCGTCCGCCGACGGGCGGCGGACAAGGGCGCGGGCCGTGGGCTCCACCCGGAGCGATACGAACCGGACAACTCGCGCGGAGGTGCCAGGACTGTCCGGAACGGGCGGGGTTGCCCCCCATGTACACGGGCAGCTAAGTTCTTGCCCCGCCGCCCTGAGGCTCGCGGCGGGGCGTTCCGTTCCCGGCTCCATGGACCCGCGCGGCGGGCGGGAACGCCGCCGCGCATTGAACTCGCAGATTGCCGCCGCGGCGCGCCCGCGGCCCTGGAGACTTTATCGTGCAGCATCTTCGCCTCGCTCTCGGGCGCGTTGTCTCGCGCGCGGGAGCGCGCCCCGTTCAACGGCCCGGCCCCGCGGCCGCGCGCCGTCCGGCAGCCGGGAGGGCCCGGTGAGCCGCTGGGACGAGGCGCGCGCGGAGCTGCGCGCGCGGCCCCGGCGCTGGCTGGTGACGGGGGCCGCCGGCTTCATCGGCAGCAACCTGGCCGAGGCCCTGCTCTCGCTGGGGCAGGAGGTGCGGGCGCTGGACAACTTCTCCACGGGCCACCAAGCCAACCTGGACGACGTGCGCGCGTGCGTGGGCCCCGCGTGGGACCGCTTCGAGTTCCTCCGCGCCGACATCACGGACCTGGACGCCTGCCGCGCCGCGTGCGAGGGGGTGGACGTGGTGCTGCACCAGGCCGCCCTGGGTTCCGTGCCGCGCTCCATCGCCGACCCGCTGGCCACCCACCGCAGCAACATCGACGGCTTCGTGAACATGCTGGTGGCCGCCCGCGACGCGGGGGTGGGCCGGTTCGTCTACGCGGCCTCCAGCAGCACCTACGGCGACCACCCGGGGCTTCCCAAGGTGGAGGACCGCATCGGGCGGCCCCTGTCGCCGTACGCCGTCACCAAGTACGTCAACGAGCTGTACGCCGGCGTCTTTCAGCGCACGTACGGCCTGCCCGTCATCGGCCTGCGCTACTTCAACGTCTTTGGCCGGCGGCAGGACCCCGACGGGGCGTACGCGGCCGTGATCCCCAAGTGGATCGGCACGCTGCTGTCGGGCGGCGTGTGCCGCATCAACGGCGACGGCGAGACCAGCCGCGACTTCTGCTTCATCGACAACGTGGTGCAGGCCAACCTGCTGGCCGCCACGGCGGCGGACGCGCACACGGACCAGGTGTACAACGTGGCCGTGGGCGGGCGCACCACGCTCAACGAGGTGTTCGGGATGATCCGCGACGGCCTGGCGGCCACCCGCCCGGAGCTGGCGGCCGCGCGCCCGGAGCACGGCGAGTTTCGCGCGGGCGACGTGCGCCACTCGCAGGCCGACATCGGCAAGATCCAGGAGCGGCTGGGGTACCGGCCCACCCACACGGTGGGGCAGGGGCTCGAGGCCGCGCTTCCCTGGTACGTGGAAACCCTGTGCCCCGCGCCCTCGGCGCTGGGCTGACGGCCGGCGGGCCCCGCCACGCGCGGGCGTCCCGGCCGCGGGCCGGACTACTACTTTCTCGATCTCCTGGAGATTCAACGCATGCTGAACGGACTGTCAGTCCTGGTGACCGGCGGAACCGGCTCGTTCGGGAACAAGTTCATCGAGACGGTGCTGCAGCGGTACACGCCCGACCGGCTGATCGTCTTCAGCCGCGACGAGCTCAAGCAGTACCAGATGCGCGAGCGCTTTCCCGAGAGCGAGCACCCGTCCATCCGGTACTTCCTGGGCGACGTGCGCGACCGGGAGCGCCTGTACCGCGCCTTTGACGGCGTGGACGTGGTGGTGCACGCGGCGGCCCTCAAGCAGGTGCCCGCCTGCGAGTACAACCCCATCGAGGCCATCAAGACCAACGTCCTGGGCGCGGCCAACATCATCGACGCGGCCATCGACCGCAACGTGCACAAGGTGATCGCCCTGTCCACGGACAAGGCGGCCAGCCCGGCCAACCTGTACGGCGCCACCAAGCTGTGCAGCGACAAGCTGTTCACGGCGGCCAACAGCTACGCGGGCGCCCACAGCACCCGCTTCAGCGTGGTGCGCTACGGCAACGTCATGGGCAGCCGGGGCAGCGTGATCCCCCTGTTCCTCAAGCTGCGCGAGACGGGCACGCTGCCCATCACGGACCCGCGGATGACGCGGTTCTGGATCACCCTGCAGCAGGGGGTGGACTTCGTGCTGGACTCGCTGGAGCGCATGCACGGCTCCGAGGTGTTCGTGCCCAAGATCCCCAGCATGAACATCATGGACATGGCCCGCGCCGTGGCGCCGGAGTGCGGGACACGCGTCACGGGCATTCGCCCCGGCGAAAAGCTGCACGAGGTGATGGTGCCCGAGGACGACGCCCGCAACACCATCGAGTTCGAGCGCCACTACGCCATCGTCCCCTCGTACGAGCAGTACGTGGAGCGCTGGGGGCTGGGCGAGGGCCGCCGCTGCCCCGAGGACTTCCGCTACAGCAGCGAGATCAACACGGAGTGGATCTCCGTGGAGCAGC
>NZ_DASURI010000098.1:0-4800 GCF_036280135.1 Longimicrobium sp. | reverse complement strand
GCGCCGACGCCGCCCGCGCCCGCACGGAGCTGGAGCGCGCCCGCGCCACCTTTGCCGCCGTCCGCCAGACGGTGGCCGAGGCCGAAGAGGCGTTCCGCCTGGCGTCGCTGCGCTACGCGCGCGGCCTGGGCACGCAGCTGGACGTGAGCGACGCGCAGCTGGCCCTGCTGACGGCGCGGACCAACGAGGCGCAGGCCACGTTCGACGTGTACCTGGCCTCCGCCGAGCTGGCGCGCGCCCTGGGCCGGCCCATTCCGACGCCCTGACGAGTGCGAACGTGCGAACGTGCGAGAGTGCAAAAGACACGGCGGTGGATTCCGGCCGGTCGCGCCTCTTCTCCTGAACTGACTCTTCCGATCGGATCGATGGATACTCTGCGCATTCCGCTTCGCGCGGCCGCCGTGGCCGCGATGGTCGCCTCCGCCGCCGCGTGCGGCAAGGAAGCCGACGCGGCCGGCGGCCCCGGCGGCGGCCGGCCGGGCGGCGGCGGGCCCAGCGTGACGCTGGCCGCAACGGACCTGGCGTCGCCCCGGCGCATGGCGCTGGAAGACGCCATCGCCGTCACCGGCAACCTGGAGCCGCTGGAGCGCGCCGAGGTGCGGTCGCGCCTGGAGGGCGACGTGGAAGGCGTGTACGTCCGCGAGGGTGAGGTGGTGAGCGCCGGCCAGCTGCTGGCCCGCTTTGACGCCGGTGACCAGGCCGGCAACGCCCGCAGCGCCGACGCCGACGTGGCCGCCGCCCGCAGCGAGCTCGAGACGGCCAGCTGGACGCTGGAGCAGAACCGCGAGCTGCACCGCGAGGGCGCCATCCCCGAGCGCGACGTGCGCGTGGCCGAGCAGGCCGTCGCCGCCGCGCGGGCCCGGCTGGCCGCCGCCCAGGCGCGCTCCGGCAGCAGCCGCCGCGAGGTGGGCGACACCCGCGTGGTGGCGCCTTCGTCCGGCACCATCGAGCGCCGCATGGTGAACCCCGGCGAGCACGTGAACCGCAACGTGGCCCTCTTTACGCTCGTCCGCGGCGACGTGCTGGAGCTGGCCGCCGCCGTCCCCGAGCGCGCCGCCGCGGGCGTGCAGCCCGGGCAGACCGTGCGCTTTACGGCCGACGGCGCGCAGTTCACGGGCCGCGTGGCGCGCATCAGCCCCTCGGTGGATCCCGGCTCGCGCTCCGTGACCATCTACGTGCAGGTGCCCAACCCCGACGGCCGCCTGCGCGCCGGCACCTTTGCCAGCGGGCGCATCGTCTCGCGCGTGCTGGACGACGCCATGGTGGTGCCGCTGGCCGCGCTCCGTGAAGGCGGCCAGGGCGGCCAGCCCGTCGTCTACCGCGTGGCCGACGGCAAGATCGACGTGGCCAACGTGACCGTGGGCCTGCGCGACGAGACCAACGGCCTGGTGGAGATCACCGACGGCCTGTCCGAGGGCGACCAGGTGGTCGTGGGCAACGTGGGCATCCTGGGCAAGGGGATGAGCGTGCGCATGGCCGGCCAGGGCGGCGCCGAAAAGGGCGGCGCCGGCGCGCAGAAGGGCGGCCGGTAAGCAGCGCCAGCCGCGCCTGTCATCCTGAGGGGCCCTCACGGGCCCTGGCCGCGACGGATGCCTGCGGCCCCGAAGGACCTTGCGTCCGATCCACGGCGCCGGCTCCGGGGCAGAAAGGCGGCCTCCGAGTCACGCCGGCAAGATCCTTCGGTCGGCGCCATGGACCGTGCGAGAGTACGGATCGCGCGGCGCCTCCCTCAGGATGACGCAGTCGGCGTTGTGTTGTTGATGCGGTTCAACCTCCCCCAGGTTTTTTTGGGGGAGGGGGGCGCGGCGCGGACCCGGCGTCGGTGACGGAAGGCGGCGGTGCAGTCCGCGAAGGCGGACTTCGTGACGTTCCAGCGGCGAATTCATTCGCTCCTGGTGGGCGCGGCAGGACGGCGGCCCACCTTGCAGGCGGTATCCAGTTCCATCCGAAATCATCGGGAGACACGGGGATGTTCCTCTCCGACGTATCCATCAAGCGGCCGGTCTTCGCCACCATGATGATGGTGACGCTGGTCGTGCTGGGCATCGCCGGCTACCAGCGGCTGGCCATCGACGAGTACCCCGACGTCAGCTACCCCATCGTGGTGGCCCAGACGACGTATCCCGGCGCCAGCCCCGAGGTGATGGAGCGCGAGGTGTCGCGCCCCATCGAAGAGGCGCTGAACACCGTGCAGGGGATCCAGGAGATCACCAGCACCTCGTTCGAGGGCAGCTCCCTCGTCCGCGTGCAGCTGCAGCTGGGCGTGGACGTGATGGAGGCGCAGCAGGAGGTGCAGGCCAAGATCGCCCGCATGCGCCGCCAGCTCCCCGAGGACATCGACGACCCCGTCATCATCCGCTTCGATCCCAACGAGCGGGCCATCATGTCCATCGCCGTGCAGAGCGGCGACCGCCCCCTGCGCGAGCTCACCGAGCTGGCCGACGAGGTCATCAGCACCCGGCTGGAAGCCATTCCCGGCGTGGGCGGCGTGAACATCGTGGGTGGGACGGACCGGCAGATCCAGGTGCAGCTGCGCCCCGACGCCATGAGCGCCTATGCCGTGTCTCCCCCGCAGGTGGCGCAGGCGCTGCAGCGCGAGAACCAGGAAGTGCCCGCCGGCCGCGTGCGCCGCGGCGACCAGGAGCGCCTGGTCCGCGTCACGGGCCGCGTGGAGGACCCGCGCGCCTTCCGCGACATCACCGTGGCCGTGCGCAACGGCGTGCCCGTGCGCCTGGGCGACGTGGCCACGGTGGTGGACGGCACGGCCGAGGCCCGCAGCGCCAGCTACCTCAACGACACGCGCGCCATCAGCGTCGAGATCCTCAAGATCAGCGGCAGCAACACGGTGGAGGTGGCCGACCGCGTGCGCACGGCCGTAGCCGAGCTGCAGGAGAGCATGCCCGGCGACGTGAAGATGCAGGTGGTGAGCGACGACTCCAAGCGCATCCGCGAGTCGCTCAGCTCCGTGCAGCACGAGCTCATCCTGGGCGCCATCCTCTGCATCGCCATCATCTACTTCTTTTTGAACAGCTGGCGGTCCACCATGATCACGGGGCTGGCGCTCCCGATCTCCATCATCTCGGCGTACTTCGGGATGTGGATCTTCGGGTTCACCATCAACACCATGACGCTGCTGGCCCTGTCGCTGGCCATCGGCCTGCTGATCGACGACGCCATCGTGGTGCGCGAGAACATCGTGCGGCACGTGGAGATGGGGAAGGACCACCACGCCGCCGCGCGAGAGGGGACGAGCGAGATTGGCCTGGCGGTGCTTTCCACCACGCTGGCCGTGATCGCCGTGTTCATCCCCGTGGCCTTCATGGGCGGGCAGATCGGGATGATCTTCTTCCAGTTCGGCGTGGTGGTGGCGTTCGCGGTGATGGTGTCGCTGTTCGTCTCCTTCACGCTGGACCCCATGCTCTCCAGCATCTGGGCAGACCCCGAGGTGGAGAACCACGGCGACCGCAAGCGCAACTGGATCCAGCGCATCGCCAAGCGCTTCAACGACTGGTTCGAGCGCGTGGCCGACCGCTATCCCCGCTGGCTGGCGTGGGCGCTGGACCACCGCAAGACGGTGGTGGGCGCCGCCGCGGCCTCCATCGTGGGCGCCATGCTCATCGTCCCCCAGCTGGGCTTTACCTGGCTGCCGGACTTTGACGGCGGCGAGTTCAACGTGAACTTCCGCGTGGCGCCCGGCTCGCGCCTGGAGTACACGGTGGACCGCGGCCACACGGTCGCGAAGATGCTGCGCGAGATGCCCGAGGTGGAGTTCACCTACATGAGCATCGGCGGCGGGTTCCGTGGATCGCCCAACAACGGCCGCGTGTTCGTGAAGCTCAAGGAAGAGCGCGACCGCAGCCAGCAGGAGATCCAGGATGCCCTGCGCGCCCGCCTGGCCGGCATTCCCGGCGTGCGGGCCAACATCACGGGCACGCCCACCATCTTCGGCGGGTTTCGCCAGCCCATCCAGGTGAACGTGCAGGGGCCGGAGCAGGAGCGGCTCAAGCTGGCGGCCGACCAGGTGATGGAGGTGCTGCGCGCCGTGCCCGGCATCGCCGAGCCCACGTCGTCGCAGGAAGGCGAGATCCCGCAGCTGGACGTGGACGTGGACCGCGAGCAGGCGTGGGCGGCGGGCGTGGGCATCGGCACCATCGCGCAGACGCTGCAGCCCCTGTTCACGGGCCAGCGCGCCACGCAGTGGGAGGACGAGCAGGGCTACTCGCACGACGTGGTCGTCATCTATCCCGACAGCGTGCGGACGAGCGCCGGCGACGTGGCGGGGATCGTGGTGCCCGGCAGCTCGGTGGATCCGACGACGGGCCGCGCGGCCATGATCCCCCTGTCGCAGGTGGCCACGGTACGCGCCGGCATGGGCCCGCAGCAGATCGAGCGCTCGTCGCTGGAGCGGCAGATCAGCATCAGCGCCGGCGTGCTGCCCGGCTACGCCATGGGCGACGTGGCGGCCGCCGCCAAGGCCGCCCTCGACGAGGCGGGGCTGCCCAGCGGCTACCGCACGGTGTTCCGCGGCGATGTGCAGAACCTGAACGAGACCAAGGGCTACGTGCTGGCCGCGCTGGGGATGGCGGTGATCTTCATCTACATCATCCTGGCGTCGCTCTTCGGCAGCTTCCTGCAGCCGCTGGCCATCATGCTGGCCCTGCCGCTGTCGTTCATCGGCGTGGGGCTGGCGCTGCTGCTGACGGGCGGCAACCTGAACGTGTTCACCATGATCGGCATCATCATGCTGATGGGCCTGGTGACCAAGAACGGCATTCTGCTGGTGGACTTCACCAACCAGCA
>NZ_DASURI010000097.1:0-6250 GCF_036280135.1 Longimicrobium sp. | reverse complement strand
AGCGCGACCGCCTGTTCGACTCCCTCGTCTTCGAGCGCTCGCGGCTGGAGTACGTCTTTCAGCACGCGCCGTCGTTCCTGGCCGTGCTGCGCGGGCGGGAGCACGTCTTCGAGATCGCCAACGAGGCCTACTACCAGCTCGTGGGCCACCGCGACATCCTGGGCCGCCCCGCGCTGCAGGCCCTGCCCGAGGTGCGCGGCCAGGGCTTCGACGAGATGCTGGACGGCGTGCTGGCCACGGGCGAGCCCGTCATCGGCAGCGAGGTGATGCTGCGCATTGCCCGCACGCCCGGCGCGGCGCCCGAGGAGGTGTACGTGGACTTCGCGTACCTGCCCCTGGTGGAGGCCGACGGCACCCGCACGGGCGTCATCGCGCACGGCCACGACGTCACCGAGCAGGTGCTGGCGCGGCGCCAGGTGGAGCACCTGCTGCGGGAAAGCGAGGCGGCCCGCGCCGCGCTGCAGGGGGCCAACGCCCGGCTGGAGGCCCAGCAGGCGGAGCTGGAGGCCGCCAACCGCATGCTCCAGGAGAACGCGCTGGAGCTGGAGATGCAGACCGAGGAGCTGCAGCGCGCGGCCGGCGCCCTGGAGGAGCGCAGCCGCGAGGCCGAGGCCGCCGGCGCCGAGGCCGAGCGGGCGCGCGAGCACCTGGCGCGGGTCATCCAGCAGGCGCCCGTGGCCATGTACATCGCCCTGGGCCGCGCGCACGTCTTTGACGTGGTGAACGCGCCGTACGCCGCCATGGTGGGCAAGCGGCCCGAGGACATGCTGGGCCGCCCCGGCCGCGCGGTGTTCCCGGAGCTGGAGGGCCAGGGCGTGTTCGAGATCATCGACCGCGTGTACGATTCCGGCGTCCCGTACCGCGCGTCGGCCATCCCCGCCGCGTTCGACACGGACGGCGACGGCCGGCCCGAGACGCACCACTTCAACCTCGTCTACCAGCCGCTGCTGGACGCGCGGGGCGAGGTGTACGCCGTGGCCCTCGTGGCCACGGAGGTCACGGAGCTGGTGGCGGCCCGCGAGTCGGCGGAGCTGGCCCGGCGCGAGGCGGAGGTGGCCAACCGCGCCAAGGCCGACTTCCTGGCCTCCATGAGCCACGAGCTACGCACGCCCCTCAACGCCATCGGCGGGTACGTGGACCTGGTGGAGATGGGCATCCACGGCCCGGTCACCCAGGCCCAGCGCGAGGCCCTGGCCCGCGTCAAGGCCAGCCAGCAGCACCTGCTCACGCTCATCAACGACGTGCTGGCGTTCGCCAAGGTCGAAGCGGGGCAGCTGGAGCTGGCCCTGCGTCCGCGCCCCGCCGCCGCGCTCCTGGCCAGCGTGGAGCCGCTCGTGGCGCCCCTGGCCGCGGCCCGGGAGATCGCCCTCTCCATCGAGGGCTGCGATCCGTCGCTGTCGATGCTGTGCGACGAGGAGCGGGCGCGGCAGATCCTGCTGAACCTGGTGGGCAACGCCATCAAGTTCACGCAGCGCGGCGGATGGGTGCGGCTGGCGTGCGCGGCCCGCGCGGAGTGGCTGGACGTCCGCGTGCGCGACAACGGCCCGGGGATCACGCCCGAGCAGCAGCGCACCATCTTTGACCCGTTCGTGCAGGTGGAGCGGCGGTTCAGCAACCCGCGCGAGGGCGTGGGGCTGGGGCTGGCCATCAGCCGGGACCTGGCGCGCGCCATGGGCGGCGAGCTCAGCGTGGACAGCGTCCGCGGGCAGGGCAGCACCTTCACCCTGCGCCTTCCGCTCGTGGACCCCGGCGCGTCCGCCTGACGACGTTGATCCCGCCGTCCCGTCCGCGCGCATCGGCGCCTCCCATGCGATCCCGGGCCCTTACAAACGCGATCGGGTGATGCGGGACGCCGATTCCGCTCGCACGGGGCGGACATCCGTCGCGCCCAAAGGTGACGGCGGTGTACCGAGACCGCCTTCTCTGGTGCAGTCCGCGCAGGCGGACTTCGTGCCTTTCCAGCGGCGAATTCATTCGCTCCGGCTGGGGATCGGTGCCTCCTCCGCGCAATCCGCGATGCGCCTCGCCTTGGCTCGGCGAGAACGCCGACCGGCATCTCGCTCCACCGGCCTTCCCTGCCCCAACGCCGACGCCCGGCGCAAATCATCGCGCCGGGCGTCATCGTGCTCTTCCCAACTTCCCTGCTCCACCGGCACCCCCCATCACCCTCCCGCGGTGCCAGGCGAATTCAGGCGGGCGCCGGCTCCGTCCCGGTCCGCGCGGCGGCGGCATCCGCGAGGGACTGCAGGGCCACGAAGGGAAGGAACACCCGCTCCACCCGCTCCTCCGCCAGGTATCCCAGCAGCGCGTCCGGGTCGCGGCGCAGGTCCTCGTCCACCAGCACCAGCCGTCCCCCCGCCGACAGTGTCGTCGCCAGCTCCTGGAACGACACGTCGAAGCTCAGCGCCGAGAACTGCAGCGTGGCCCGCGGCTCCACGCCCTCCCCCAGGTGCCACGCCACCAGGTTCACCAGCGCCGCATGCGGCATGGCCACGCCCTTGGGCGCACCCGTGGAGCCCGACGTGTACAGCAGGTACGCCAGGTTCTCCGGCCCCACGCCGGAATCGGGGTTCTGCGCCCGGCCCTCGCCGAACGCCTCCTCGTCCAGCGCGTCCACGTGCAGCACCCGCACCCCGTCCGGCACGGACAGCGCGTTGGCCAGGGACGGCTGCGTGAGCAGCACCCGCATCCCCGAATCCGCCGCCATGAAGCCCAGGCGCGCCGCGGGATAGCTGGGATCCAGCGGCACGTACACGCCGCCCGCCTTGAGCACGGCCAGCATGGCCGCCACCACGGCCGGGCCGCGCTCCAGGCAGATGCCCACGGGCACCTCCGGCCCCACGCCCAGCGCCCGCAGCCGGTGCGCCAGGCCGTTGGCCGACTCGTTCAGCGCGCGGTACGTGAGCGCCCCCGCGCCGTGGACGACGGCCAGGGCGTCCGGCGTGCGCGCCGCCTGCGCCTCGATGGCGTGGTGCACGCAGGCGCCGGCCGGGACCGGCGCGTCCGTGCGGTTCCACTCGTCCACCACCCGCCGCCGCTCCTCCGGCCCCAGCAGGTCCAGCGCCGTCACGGGACGGTCCGGGTCCGCCACCACCTGCTCCACCACCCGCTCCAGGTGGCCCAGCATCCGCCGCACGGAATCCGCTTCGAACAGGTCCGTGGCGTACTCCATGGACCCGCGCATCCCCTCCTCGCCGGGGATGAAGGCGAGCGTCAGGTCGAACTTGCTCGTCCGCGTCCCCCCGCCGAACCACCGCGGCTGCACGCCGGGCAGCTCCAGCCCGTCCGGCGTGCCGGCGCCCTGCAGGAGCATGACCTGGCAAAGGGGCGAGTGGCGCAGCGACCGCTCCGGCTGCAGCACCTCCACCAGCCGCTCGAAGGGCACGTCCTGGTGATCGTACGCGCCCAGCGCCGTCTCCCGCGCCCGCCGCACCACCTCGCGGAACGAGGGCTCGCCCGACAGGTCCGTCCGCAGCACGAGCGTGTTGGCGAAAAAGCCCATCAGCCCTTCCGTCTCGTGCCGCATGCGCCCCGTGATGGGGCTGCCCACGAGCACGTCGTCGCTGTCGCCGTAGCGCGACAGCAGCACCTGCAGGGCGCCCAGCATCACCATGTACAGCGTGGCGCCCTCCGCGCGGCCCAGCGCCTCCAGCCCCCGCAGCAGCCCGGCGGGCCAGCGGAACGGCTCGGCCGCGCCGCGATGCGACTGCACGGGCGGACGCGGATGGTCCAGCGGCAGCTCGGTGAGGGCCGGCGCACCGGCCAGCCGGCCGCGCCAGTACTCCAGCTGCCCCTCCAGCGCGCCGGCCAGCTGCTCGCGCTGCCACACGGCATAGTCCGCGTACTGCACGGGCAGGTGCGCCAGGGGCGACGGGGCACCCTCCCGCGCGGCCGCGTACCCCGCGGAGAGCTCGCGGACGAGCACGCCCATGCTCCACTCGTCGCTCACGGCGTGGTGCATGGACACCAGCAGCACGTGGTCCTCGTCCGTCAGCCGCAGCAGCCGCGCGCGAAAGAGCGGGCCGGCCTGCAGGTCGAACGGCCGCGCCGCCTCGTCCTCCACCTGGCGCCGCGCCTGGGCCTCCACGTCCGCCGCGGCGGACAGGTCCTCCACGGGCAGGTGAAACGCCGTGAACGGCGCCACGTGCAGGTACGGCGTGCCGTCGTGCTCCTGGAACGTGGTCCGCAGCACCTCGTGGCGCCGCAGCACCTCGCCCAAGGCGCGCTCCAGGGCCGGCACGTCCAGCCCGCCGCCCAGCCACACGGCCATGGGCACGTTGTAGAAGGCGAGCCCCGGCTGCAGCCGGTCCAGGAAGAAGAGCCGCTCCTGCGCCCACGACAGGGGCAGGCGCCCCTCGTGCGGCACGGGGACCACGGGCGGCAGGGCCGGCGCGCCCCCGCGCCGGGCCGATTCCACCATCCCCGCCAGCTCCTCCACCGTGGGCGCCTGGAAGAGCGCGCTCAGGGGCAGGTGCACGCCCAGCGTCTCCTGCACCCGCGCCACCACCCGCGTGGCCAGCAGCGAGTGGCCGCCGATGTGGAAGAAGTCGTCGTCCGGCGCCACGTGCTCCACCTTGAGCACGTCCGCCCAGATGGCGGCCAGCACCTCCTCCATGGGCGTCATCGCGCCCCGCGCCCGCTCCGCGCCCCGCGCGGACGTCGGCGCGGGAAGGGCCAGGCGGTCCACCTTGCCGCTGGGCGTGAGCGGCAGGCGCTCCAGGCGCACGAAGACGGAGGGCACCATGTACTCCGGCAGCCCCTGCCGCAGGTGCGTCCGCAGCGCCTCGTCCCCCGCCGCGCCCACCACGTAGGCCACCAGGCGGTGGTTGCCCCCGTCGTCCGGGCGCGCCACGACGGCCGCCTCGGCCACGTCGGGGTGGCGGCGCAGGGCGGCCTCGATCTCCCCCGGCTCCACCCGAAAGCCGCGGACCTTGACCTGGTGGTCCATCCGCCCGCCGTACGCCAGCAGGCCGTCCGGCCGCCAGCGCACGCGGTCGCCCGTGCGGTACATCCGCCCGCCCGGCTCCGTGGCGAACGGGTCGGGGATGAAGCGCTCGGCCGTGAGGGCCGGGCGGCCCAGGTAGCCGCGCGTGAGCCCCTTCCCCGCCAGGCACAGCTCGCCCGGCACGCCGGCGGGGGTCAGCCGCAGCCCCGCGTCCACGATCCAGCCGCGGGAGTTGGGCAGCGTCCGGCCGATGCTCACGGGCCCGCCCGGGCGGCGCAGCATCACCGTGCTGAAGGTGGTGTCCTCCGACGGGCCGTACAGGTCGTACACGCGCTCCACGCCCCGGGCGTACAGCGCGTCCACCAGGTCCTGCGGCAGGGGCTCGCCGCCCAGGTTCACCGTCCGCGCGCCGGCGGGGATGCCGTCCGCCTCCAGCAGCGCGCGCATGGCCGAGGGCACCGTGTCGATGAGCCGCACCTCGTCCGCGTGGGGCGAGTCCGGCAGGGTCAGCGCGTTCTCCACGAGGATCACGCGGCCCCCCCGCGCCAGCGGCGCGAAGAGCTCGAAGACGCTCATGTCGAAGCAGACGGAGGTGGACGCCAGCATGCCGTCCAGCTCCTCCGCGCTGTACGTCTCCCACGCCCACGCCAGCATGGCCGCCGCGCTGTCGTGCTGGATGGCCACGCCCTTGGGCCGCCCCGTGCTGCCGGAGGTGTAGATGAGGTACGCCAGGTTCGCCGACAGGGCCCCGCCCGCGGGGTTCTCCGCGGGCTCGCGGGCGATGGCCGCCGCGTCCGCGTCCACGCGCACCAGGCGCAACGCCGGCACGGCGGGAAGCACGCCCGCCGTCGCATCCGACGTGAGGAGCACGGACGCGGCGGAATCGGCCAGCATGAAGGCCAGCCGGTCCGCGGGCCAGGCGGGGTCCAGCGGGACGTACGCGCCACCGGCCTTGAGGATGCCCAGGATGCCGGCCACGAGGTCCGCCGAGCGCGCCAGGCAGATGCCCACGCGCGTCTCGGGGCCCACGCCCAGCCGCCGCAGGTGGTGCGCCACGCGGTTGGCCCGCGCGTTCAGCGCGCCGTACGTGAGCGTCTCGCCGTCATACAGGAGGGCCGGGGCGCCGGGCGTGCGCGCCACCTGCGCCTCGAACAGCCCGTGCAGGCAGGCGTCCGCGGGATAGGGCGCGTCCGCGCCGGCCCACGCGGCCAGCAGCCGGCGCTCCCCCTCGTCCAGAAGGTCCAGCGCGGCCACGGGGCGGTCCGGGTCCGCCGCCACCTGCTCCAGCAGGCGGCGAAAGTGGCC
>NZ_DASURI010000096.1:0-3563 GCF_036280135.1 Longimicrobium sp. | reverse complement strand
CTTCCCCCACAAACTGCGTGGGGGAAGGGAGAACGGCATCGTGGGATGAAGAACGCCCGCGCCGATTTCTTCGGCGCGGGCGTTCCGCGTGACGGAGGTCTGCGGGTGATGATCCGCCCTACTTCTTCCAGACCGCCCAGTCGCTGCCGGAGGCGGCCAGGACCCAGCCGGCGCCGCTGGGAGACCAGCTGCCGGAGCCGATCTTCATCGCCGTGTTGCCGTTGATGATGGCGGCGTAGCGGGTCGCGTCCGCCACCTGCACGGCGATGGTGCTGGTGGACGTGATCCCCTGCTGCTTTCGGATCCCGATGAGCGTGCGGATCTTGTTCTGCAGGTCCGGGCCCCAGTCAAAGTAGTGCGGCCAGTACACCGTGGGTGTGCCGGGATGCGTAAGGATGTACGCGTAGCCCTGCTCCACCTTGCCGGCGGGGAACGGCCAGTGGTTCTGCCCGCCGTCCGGCGAGGGGCCGGTGTCATGGTTGTCGACGAAGGTGACGCTCATCTGCGGCCACCAGCCAATGGCGCCGGGAACGCACCCCATCCGCCAGTACTCCGTGCGGTCCACGGCCAGCATCAGCTGCCACTTGGTGGTAAAGTCGAACGCGGCGGAGCGGCCGCCCGTGGCGTCGATCCAGTCCATCAGCTTCTGGCGATGGTAGTTGATGCCGGAGCACGACGCGTAGTAGTCGCCCGTGATGTCGGGCCACAGCTCGCCCACGGAAAAGTACGGCAGCGTGGCCGCGTTGTAGCTGCCCACGTACGACCCCGAGAACCCCTTCACGTAGTCGTAGCGCCACCCGTCGTAGCCCGCGTTGGCGCTCTGTTCAAGCCAGCCGAGCCAGCCGGTGATCTCCGTCTGCACGGACGCGTTGGTGTGGTCCAGGTCACGCGCGGCGTGGTAGCCGTCGCCCGTGTCCCAGGCGCCCGTGCCCAGCCCCCACTCGTCGTTCTGCGTGACGGCCGCCGCGTTGCTGGCAAAGGCGGGGCTCGTGAAGTCCGCCCAGTTGGTGGTGCCCACGCGGTGGTTCACCACCACGTCGGCGATCACGCGGACGTTGCGGGCGTGCAGGGCGGCGATGGCCGTGCGCAGCTGCGCGCCCGTGCCGTAGCGCGACGCGTCCAGGTTGCGCCACTCGCTGGGCAGGTAGCCGGCGGAGTCCGCGGCGCGCGAGGCGGGCGGCAGCCACACCAGGGTAAAGCCGGCCGCCTGGATGTCGGGCGCCTTGGCCGCGACGATGTTCCACCAGCCCCAGCGATGGCTGTTCCAGTGAAAGCCCTGCAGCAGCACGTCGCTGCCGCCGCCGGCGAACTGCACCTGGCGCGGCGCGGCCGGCTGCGCGGCGACGGGGTTGCGCGTGGCGGAGCCGTCGGGCCGCGCGAGGTCGCAGCCGGTGACGAGGAGGGCGGCCCCGAGCAGCAGGGCAAGCCGCGGCAGGTGCCGTGGAGGTGCGCGCATGATGGTGATGAGAACGGGGAAACGAGCGCGGCGGATGCGGAAAACGGCGTCCTCGCACCCGCGTGGACGACCTCGCCGGCAGCAGATTTCAAGCCGCGTGTAAACGGCCATCCTGATTTGGTTTGTAATCCTTACAAATGCAACGCAGCACCAGAACGGAGCGCGCCGGGACACTGTTTTGGTGCGGATCGCCCGACCCGATCCACTCGGCCGACGCACTGAATCAGCCGGATGTTTCCGTATACGGCTCGGCTTCGCGCGATCCGTGCTTCCTCTCGTCCTTCATCGGAAATCCATAAATCGTCATTCTCGCCGGTTGATTACGGGAGATCCTAACCCGTAGCCCCCGTCGATGTTGAGCAAAATCTCCCTGCTGTCCCGCTTGAGAAATCCACCCGAATTGCCGATGCCTGCTGCGTGGTGGATCCGGGGTGGCGGGCGATGATTGTCGACAGCCGGATCAAACCCTTTGTCCATGACGGGCATCATAGGCGGTGTCCCGGCCGGCGCCCCCGACCGCCGGCGTTCCGGGACCCGCCGAAACCCCCATCTCGTGAAGCACCCCATGATCGCAGCAGCCCTCCTGATCACCGCCGCGGCGCTCGCGCAGGCGCCCGCCGACTCGGCCCGCGTGCTGGGCGCGCACCGCGTGGCGGCCGGCGAGCAGGCCCCCGTGGTGGACGGCCGGCTGGACGACGCCGTGTGGGCCGCCGCCCCCGTGGCCACGGACTTCGTGCAGCAGCGCCCCAACGTGGGCGAGCCGGCGTCGCAGCGCACCGAGGTGCGCGTGGTGTACGACGGCGACGCGGTGTACGTGGCCGTCCGCGCGTGGGACACGGCCCCGGACAGCATTGCCGCGCAGCTGGGCCGCCGCGACGCCACGGGGCTCATCAGCGACTACGTGCAGGTGATCCTGGACAGCTACCACGACCGCCGCACGGCCTTCCGCTTCGGCGTGACGCCGCGCGGGGTCAAGCGCGACGTGTTCCACTACGACGACACCTCCGAGGACGCCACCTGGGACGGCGTGTGGACGGCGGAGACGACGGTGGACAGCGCCGGGTGGTCCGCGGAGTACCGCATCCCCTTCAGCCAGCTGCGCTACCGCCCGGGCGCCGGCGAGCAGACGTGGGGCATCAACGTCCTTCGCGACCTGGCCCGCAAGGACGAGCGCTCGTACTGGAGCCCCATGCCGCCCACGGGGAGCGGCTTCGTCTCCCGCTTCGGCACGCTGACGGGGATGCGGGGGCTGAGCAGCCCGCGCCGGCTGGAGCTGCTGCCCTACACGGTGGGCCGGGTGACGGCGGACGGGCGCGTGTCGGACGACGACCCGTTCCGCTCGCCCACGGACCCGTCCATGTCCTTTGGCGCGGACGTGAAGTACGGGCTCACGAGCAACCTGACCCTCACGGCCACCATCAATCCCGACTTTGGCCAAGTGGAGGCCGATCCCAGCCGCGTGAACCTGTCCGCCTTCGAGGTGCGCTTCGACGAGCGGCGGCCGTTCTTCGTCGAGGGGGTGGACGTCTTCAACTTTGGCCTGGGCAGCGGCGACGCGCTGTTCTACTCGCGGCGCATCGGCCGGCAGCCGCAGGGCGGGGTGAACGCGCCCACGGAATGGGTGGACGCGCCCACCAACACCACCATCCTGGGCGCCGCCAAGCTCACGGGCCGCACGTCCGGCGGATGGACCGTGGGCCTGCTGAACGCCGTCACGGCCGAGGAGCGCACGCGCTACGTGGCGCCCGGCCTGGACGGCGTGGAGGAGACGGTGACGGAGCCGATGACGAACTACGCCGTGGGCCGCGTGCGCCGCGACTTTCGGCGCGGGCTCACCTCCGTGGGCGCCATCGCCACGAGCGTGAACCGGCGGATGGACGGGATCGACGGGCTGGCGTTCCTGCCCAACGCGGCGTACACCGGCGGCA
The DNA here is from genome assembly GCF_036280135.1 of Longimicrobium sp. Classification (GTDB taxonomy): domain Bacteria; phylum Gemmatimonadota; class Gemmatimonadetes; order Longimicrobiales; family Longimicrobiaceae; genus Longimicrobium. The sequence goes on along the minus strand of NZ_DASURI010000096.1, from coordinate 179 downwards.
TCGACTGGCGGCACCGCGTGGGGGCCTGGCAGTTCAACGGCTTCGTGCTGCAGAGCACCGTCCGCGGCGACACGCTGGCCATCCAGCGCCTGCAGCGCAGCTCCGCGCGGCTGTTCCAGCGGCCGGACGCCACCCACGTGGAGTACGACCCGTCGCTCACCGCGCTCAACGGCACCAGC
>NZ_DASURI010000095.1:0-8171 GCF_036280135.1 Longimicrobium sp. | reverse complement strand
GAGTCGCATGAATGGCCGGGCCGCGGGAAGCCGAAGGACGGACGAAGGGGCGAAGACCCCATGGTAGCGCCGTCGTTCCGCCGCGGCGAGCCCCGCCCGCTAGGGAAGATGGACGACACGGGCGTTGTCCCTCATCCCCCTCGTCCGGCGTGGAGGGAGCATGGGGGAGGGGCGCGCTACCAGAAGCGCATGCCGAACACGCCTTCCTCGCGCAGGAGGTGCGGGAGGGCGCCGGCGAGGTGGGGGAGCCAGGGCTGGAGGACGTCCGGGTCAGGGCGCGTTCCGCCGTCGCGGCGGAGGATGACCTCGAGAAAGGCCTGGCGAAAGGGCCCGCTGGCGGGGGTGAAGTAGAGGATGCCGGGGCGCGCGTCCGCCACCAGGCACAGGACCTCCACGCGGGGCGCGTCGGCGCCTTCCGTGAGCCGGGCGGTGGCCGGCGCGAACCGCACGGGGCCTTCCCGCTCCAGCTCCTGGATGAGCTGAAACGGATCCTCGTCGATCAGCACCAGCAGGCGCGGGACGGAGCCCCCGTCCCCGAACCACTCGCCGACCCACGCGGGATCGTCCAGCGCCGCGAGCGACACCATCATCAGCACCTGGACCTCCGGGTGCCGTCGGGCCAGGTGGTCGGCGCCGGCGCGGTCCACGACCAGGAAGTCCACCCGCGCGTCGCTCCCGCGGCCGGGCCACCAGCGGCGGAGCCCCGTGAGGGTCGGCCGGTCCCACCCGTCCAGCAGCCCGCCCGGCGCGACGGGCCGGTACAGGTGCCGCGCCTTGGCGGTGGGCATGGCCACCAGCTGCAGGTGGCTGGCTTCCCCGGCCGTGAGCACGAACGCGTCGAGCACCTCGTCCTGGACCGTGCGCGCGTCCACGAACAGCGCCGGGAGGGGTGTTTCGCCCACTACCAGCACCTCGTGGCGAAACTCGCTGAACAGGGCCTCGGCTTCTTCCAGCTCCGTGGCCGGCACCTGCCACTCCCGGCCCGGGGTGGGTCCCGTGAACGCCTGCACGCGGGAGAGGAGCGCCGGCAGGTCCTCCTTCTGCTGCGCGTACCGCGGCCGGGGATACCCCTTCTCCTCGAGCGCCCGGGCAAAGGCCTCGAAGGCGGCTCGCGTGGGGATCTCCATCTCGCGCAGCGACGCGGCCCCCAGGCGCTCGGCCTCTTCCTCGGCGGTGACGCCGGGCGCGGCCAGGGGCGCCAGCGTGCCTCCGTCCGCCGCCATGGCGTGGTCCATCGCGGCCAGCGCGGCGGCCGTGGCGGCCGGGTCGAGGATCGCCCGCAGGCGGCGGTCCGGCTGCATCCGCTCGTGGAACTCCAGGGTGGGCCAGTGTTCCACGGGGAGCTGGAGCAGGGGCGCGTAGACGTCCGTCTGCATGGCGGCGCGGGCGCACGAGGCCAGCGCCATCACCGACAGCCGGGGCCGCGCGGGGTCGAACAGCGCCAGGAAGGTGGACAGGTAACGCCGGTAGTCGGGAAATCCGGCGATGAGCGCCGCGTCCAGCGGCCCGCGGCTGACGGCCCCGAGCGCCGCGACGGTGGCGTACGACTCGTGCGTCTCCACCGAGAGGTCGACCATGTGGGCCACCAGGCGGTCGAACCCGCGATGCCCCGCCTCTGCCAGGGTCCCAGCCAGCATCATCGCGCTCCCGAAGGTGGTGCTGGCATTCAGGAAGGCGTGAAAGCTCTCGTGCCACGAGACCATGGCCGCCACCGTGGCCCCCTGTTCCGCCCCCGGGTTCACGTAGCGGACGTGACCCACGGGGTCGTAGGCACCCTCGGGCAGTTCCGCCGCGGGAATCCGCGGCGTGTCCGGGCCTTCGTCGCGCATGGATTCCGTTCCTCGCGGGGATGCGGCTGGTTGGTGGCAGGAGGATACGCGGGTGGCTGCCGTGCCGCGCCCCGGAAGGCCGCCGCCACGGACCCGCGCTCCTCCCAAACGTGCCACGACGCCGCCCCCCGCGCCACCTTTCCGCGACGCGCGGCTTCCGGACCCGCCTGTGACGGCCGCGTGGCTCCGCCGGCGGACGGGCACTCCCGCCGCGCCGAAGCTCGTCCCGGCCTCCGGTCCCGTGGCGGACGGCCGCGTGGCGCTCCGGGAGTCGTCCGGAGCGCCACGTCGTTCACCCGGCCGGGTGCTCCGGCGGCCGCGGCTTCCGTCGTCCCCCTACAGCTTCATGATGTACGCGAGCACGTAGTACGGGGGACGGTTCTCGTGGGCCTCGCCGCCGCCGGCCGGGCTGGTGGTGAAGGGGTGGCTGTGGTTGCCGCTCGAGTTCGTCTCGACGGTCCCTCGCCACTGCACGTCCCCGGGATCGGCGTCGCTGCCACCGCCCCAGTACATGTCGATGGTCGTCTGGCCGGGGTACAGCCGGCGACGCGAGGCCAGGCCGCTGGCGCTGGACCCCTCGGAGACGTGGGAGTGGGAGCCCGCCTGCCCGGTTGCCCCGGCGTGCGCGTGCGCGGGCATCTGCGCCAGGCCGAGCGCGACCCGCGGGGCGCCGCCTGTCTCGCCGATGCTGTCGTAGTCCGTTTCGCCGGGCTTCCAGCCCACCACGAACCGGCCGCGCAGGTCCGGCGTTCCGTTCCTGCCGTCGCACAGCACCCACCCTTGCGGCAGCTGGTCCGCGCTCCCCGCCCACATGACGATGCCGCGCGACGGGAACACCACCCCGCCGGCATCGTAGACGCGCCCGCTCGCGCGCACGTCGGTCCCCACCCGCAGGTCCGCCCCCGCCTGTACCGGCCCCTGCAGCACGCTGGGCCCCTGCACGGCAAGGTCGTGCGCCAGCACCGCGGGATTGGAGACCTGCACGGTGATGGGAAAGCGGTGCTCGACCGTGGAGCCGCCCTCCTGCGCCCGCGCCACCAGCGTGAACGTGGTGGACTGCTCCAGGGGCGGCGTGGTCCAGGCGCGCGTCCGGGGCCCGATGGACACCGTGTCCTTGCCGTAGAGGATGCTGTAGGCGGCGTCGGAGCCCTCCCACCGGAGCGTGACGGTGTCGCGGAACCCCACCCGTGTCCGGGAGGCCGTCAGGTCGCCCGCGCGAAAGCGCTCCGGGAACTTGGAAAGGGGCAGGACCACCTGCCGCCGGTCCATGGCCTGGCTCCCGCTCTCTGCCTGTTCGGTGATGAGGAGCGTGGTGGTGCCGGCCACGGAATTGACGGGGAGGTTGCTGAGGGTGAACACCAGCCCCTGCCCCGTGATCTCGAGGGTGGTGCTGGGCGGCCGGGGCGCGGCGCGAAAGGAGCCCTCGCCCAGGCTGGTGAACTCCCACCCGGCCGGGGCGTCAAGGCCCACGCGATCGTCCGTGTTGATCAGCGCAGCGGCCTCGGGCTGGTCCGGCGTGCCGACGGCGACGCTGAAGAGCAGCGACCGGACCCGCACGGGATCGGGGCCGGTGTGGCTCACGACCACCCGCAGGGTGCCCGGACGGGACACCTCCAGCGGATCGGGCGACGGACTGACCGCGTACGTGAGCAGCGGATCGGAGCGGGTGGGCGTCTGCGCCACGGCCACCCCGTCGGTGAACAGGGCGAGCAGGGCGGAACGGACGGCGAGAACGCGCAGGCTGTACATGGGATGGTCAACGGTTCAGTGTGAGTTCAACGTCCCGGCTCCACGCGCGGGCCGCCCGGCCGGCGCGTGGAGAACGGGTGCCCGGTAGATCAGCCGCCCGGCGGGGAGTCCGGGTGCGGGGACGCCCCGGGCGGCGGCTCTTCGGGTGCGGGCGTCAGGCGCAGGTCGCCCTCGCGCAGCGACGCGGGAAGCTCCAGCAGCTCCGCGCGCCCGTCCGCGGGGGCGACGGGGCGTACCAGCGGCGGCCCCTCGTCCCGCCGCTCGATCCACTCCCAGGTAGCGCCGTGGAGGGCCGGCAGGGGGTACGGCAGGGCGGCCGGACCGGTGTTCGCCGGGGGCGCGGGCGATCCGGCGCTTCCCCCGGCGGGTGCGGGGGGGCGCAGCACGGTCAGCAGGGGGCCGGTGCGGAAGGTGGCCTGCATTGCCCGCAGCGGCTCCCGCACGAACGCGGGGGGAAGGACCAGCTCGCGCGAGGGAAGCAGGCCGCAGCGCGCGCTCACCGTCCCCCGCGGGTCCAGCAGCAGGGTGACGCGCACGGGCCCGCCGTCCACCGACGCCAGGAGCCGGTTCCCCGCGCCGATCTGCCGCAGGTATCCCCCGGTCGAGGTGTCCGCCGGGGCGTGCACGGTGCTGAAGCGGTCGTATCCCGCCGCCCAGTACCCGATGAGCCCGTCCCGCCGGTCGTGGGCGTCGCCCAGCTCCACCTCCCACGCGTAGCCGGTGAACGGCGCCCGGCGCGGCGCGAAGGTAAAGGGCCAGCCGGGGTCGGAGACGGGATCGCCCAGCACCTCCACGCCCACGGAGGCCCGGATCACGGCCAGGGGGCGCCCCACCAGGGCGCTCAGCAGCGGGTCGGACCGCTCTTCCAGCGGATCCACGCTCCACAGCGTCTCGTCCACCACGTCCAGGAAGCGCGCCAGCTCGTCCGCGCCCGTGGCGGCCAGGGCGGCCACGGCGCCGCCCAGGTGCGGGTGCGCGGTGCGCAGGGCGTCCACGGTGGCGGGCGCGCCGGTGCCCGGCGCCGGGTCCCATGCCGCGACGGGGCGTCCGCCCGGGCCGGCCGCCGCGCGCAGCTGGCCCAGGATGCCGCCCGCCCCGTCGTGGACGGTGAGGGCGCGGTCCAGGTGGTTGGGAACGAGCCATCCGCAGAGGGGGGTGCCGGACGCGTCCCCGGCGGGCGCGTCGTCGGGCGCCAGGAAGCCCAGCGCCAGCCGGGCCGGCTGCAGCAGCCGCGGGGGGAGCTGGACGGGGGTGCCGGCCACGGGCAGGGGCGGCGACGCCACCACGCCCCGCGCCCGCACGGGCACGAAGGTGGGCACGAGCTCGTCCGTGACCACCTCGGCCGTCTGCCCGAACCGGTCCACCACCGACACGCGCGAAAAGACCAGCTGCCCCGCCCGCACCCCCTCGAAGGTGGAGACGACGCGGGACCCGCTCGCCCCGCCGGGGAGGGGGACGGCGTGCCGCCCCGCCCCCACGAGGTCCGCCACGGTCCGTCCCCGGGCATCCACGGGCGCGCGGCCGTCCGGGGCCAGGTTGGCGGCGGGGTCCCGCAGGGCGAGCTGCTCGTGCAGCCCCGTGAGCGTCTGGGAAAGCAGGTCCCACCCCGTGGCGCGGGTGATCCCGTCGTCCAGCGCCCGCAGGCCCGTGTCGTCCGGGCGCTCGCCGGCGAGCTGCCCGATGCGCGCGCGCAGGCGGCCGGCCGTGCCGGGGGCCAGGAGGGCGCGTCCGTGGATCACCCGCGGCTGCGGCGCCACGTCCGGCACCGCCGTGAGCGCGTAGTCGTGCCCGTCAAAGCGCCAGGGCCCGGCCGGGTCCGCCCCGAAGGGGACAGGGTACCAGAGCACCTCCCAGTCCAGGAAGAGCGGCAGCCAGGGCGGGCTCCACTCGCCCAGGTCGTGGTCGGGAAGCGCGCCCGCGGTGGGGTGGGGGGCCAGGACGGCCGCCCGCACGGCCTGCACCTGGTCCCGCCCACGCCCAGGGCGGCGGCCAGGACGGGGGCGTTCTCCGGCGCCAGCAGGGCGAACTCGCGCAGCAGCGGCCCCACCTCCGGGGGCAGGCCCCCCAGCGGCAGGCGCGGGGCGGGGGCCGCGTCCGCCCCGGCGATGGCCGCGCCGCCGCCCGGCAGGTCGATCCGCAGCCCCGCCACCAGCCCGTCCACCGTGCGGCAGGCGCGAACGGCGCGCGGGAGCAGCGTCCCGGCATGGCGGGCGCCGGAGAGCACCACCACGGGGTCGCCCGCCTTCCAGAAGCGCGCGTCCGCGACCTCCTTCAGAACCCGCGCGGGCCCTGGCGACGGGGCGGAGCCCGGCTCCGCCAGGGCGCGGCGGACCCCGTCCTTGCGCCGGTCCACCTCCGCCCCCAGCCGCTCCACCTCGTCCAGGGCCGCGGCCACCCGGGCCGGGCGGCTCTCCGCGCCCGCGGCCGCCAGCGCGGCGGCGAACTGCGCCGCGCTCGTGCCCGCCGGGTACCGGCCGGGATCGATCTCCTGGAAGACGCGGGGGGCCCGGACGGACTTCCACCAGAGTGCGTACAGATCCGCCCGCAACGCGTCCAGGCGCCGGCGCGCCTCGTCCAGCGCCGCCTGCGCGGCGTTCAGGGGCCGGAGCAGCGCGGCCTCGGCCGCCCGCCGCGCGGCCGGGGGCGGCGGGGCGGGGGGATCGCCGGGGCGCGGCTCGGCGGCGGCGACCTCCCACCGGCTCCCGGAGGGGCTGGACCCGAACCACGCGTCCCGGAGGAGGCGCTCCAGGCGCGCGTCGCCGTCCGGCTGGTCCAGCACGGCGAGCGCGTCGTGCAGGGCGCCCTCCACCAGCCGCGCCGCGGCCCCGGGCGGGGCGCCCGCCGCGCCCGCCCCGTCGTCCACCAGGGCGGCGAACGCGTCCACCGCCGTGTTCCCCACGGCCAGCCGCACCCCGCCCGGCCAGGGCAGCGCGGGCGCCAGGTCCCCGTCCCGCTCCCACCGCACGGCGGCCGCCATCCCGTGGCAGAGGATGCGGCGGGGAGGCGGGCCCTCCAGCACCCCGGGCGGCGCCGTCCACCCCAGCGCCGCCAGCCGCGCGGCGAGCGGCTCCGCGCCGTGCGCCGGGTCCTCGCCCGCCAGCGGGTCGTCGTCCGGGCGCGAGTACCACCCGGCCACGAAGTAGCTCAGCGTGCCGTCGGGGACGCCCAGGGTGCCCAGGGCGTCGTGCAGGGAAAAGACGTTGGGGTTGTGGGGCTGAAAGGCCGCGAAGGCCACGTTGCCCGGCCCCACGGCCGTCAGCCATCCCGCCGGGTGGCCGGGCTCCGTCCACCCCCCGGGGCCCAGGGGCACCCTGCGGCCCACCTGCGTGGGCCGGGGGGCGTCCAGCCCCGGCGCGGGATCCAGGAAGGGCGCCCCGTCCGCCGGCGTTCCGTCCGGGCCCCCGTCTGCCGGCCACACGTAGTCGCTCTCCACCACCCAGGCGGCGGGCGGCACGGCGTCCCCGTCCCCGTGGACGCGGACGACGAGCCAGCGGTTGGGGACGGGGGGAAACACCATCTCCCCCGTCCGCGGGTCGCGCGCGCCCCGCCGCAGCGCGTCGGGGAGCGTCCACGCCAGGTACACGCCCAGGTTCGCCTCGTCGCGGGAGAACGCGTCGTCCACCTGCCGGAACGGCGCCGGCTCCGGGGTAAGGGCGTACGCCAGCTGGCCGTAGTTCATCGTCCAGCGCTGGAAGTTGCGCGGCCGCCCGGTCACCACCATCGCGGAAACGTCGACGGGGACCAGCAGCGCGGGCGCGGAGTCGTTGCCGGGCATGGGCGGCGCGGGATGGGGGGACGTCATGCGGCCGGCGCCGCGAGGCGCAGCCGGGCGGGGGCGTGCAGCATCTGGACGGCCAGCTCGGCCGGGGTGGGGCGGGGGCCGGCCGCGGAGGCGCCGGGCCCCAGCCGGGCGGCCAGGGCGGCGAGCAGCCCCGTGCCGGTGCCCGGGCGCAGGTCCAGGGTGCGGCCCGCGCGCAGCATTCCCGGGGTGCCCGCCACGTCCAGGACAGCGTCGCCCAGCGGCCGGCCGACGGGGCCGGCGACCGCGCGCAGCCGCACCTTGCCCTCCGCGTCCAGCCCGAAGCGCAGCCCCTGCTGCGGCTCGGCGAGCTCCACGGCGTCGGGGACGCCGGCCCACAGGCACAGGAGCACGCTCCCGGAGAGGCGCTCCATCCGCAGCACGGAAAGGGGCTCGCTCCCGGCCAGCCCGCGGACGGAAAGCCCCGGCCACCCGCTCACGAGCGCGGAGCGCAGCAGCAGCCCCGCGCACCGCGGGGGGAACGCGGGGGCGCCGGCGGCGGACGAGGCGTCGCCGCCGTCCGCGGGCTCGCCGCCGCGAAGGGCCGCCGCGGCGCGCAGGGCGGCGTCGCGCACGTCCGTGTACAGCGCGTCGGAGACCATGCGGTCGCGCCCGGTGGCGCTCCCCACGGAGAGCGCGCCGTCCACGGCGGCCTCGATCCAGCCGCGGTCCAGGTAGAAGAAGCGGAGGGACTCCGGCGGCAGCACGGCCGGGTCCGGCACCAGGTGCGGAAAGGGGACGCCCTCCAGCAGGCACAGCCGCCCCAGCCAGCGGGCCACCGCCCGCAGGTCCGG
>NZ_DASURI010000094.1:0-8505 GCF_036280135.1 Longimicrobium sp. | reverse complement strand
CTCATCAACGCCTACGAATCGCGCCGCACGGAGATGGAGGCCCTGGCCGACGCGGGGCTGGAGGTGGCCCGCGCCCGGCTGAACGCCGACCGGGACCTGTACCCCGACGAGGGCTACAAGACGCTGGAGAACGGCCAGGCGCTCGTGGACGCCGCCGGCGCGGGCATCCCCGGCGTAAAGCGCTACGTGTACGCGGGTCCCGTGGGACAGACGTCGGGGCAGTTCGGCGTGTTCGGGAGCATCATCTCCGTCGTGGAGTCGGGGAACACGCGCGTGGTGCGCCGGGGCGACATCGCCCAGGCGAGCTTTGCCCGGTTCGCGTACTTCACCGACGTGGAGCCCAGCAACATCGCCTTTGGCGGCGGCGACATGGTTTCCGGGCCCGTGCACAGCAACGACGTCATCAAGATCTACAACTCCGGCGCCAGCTTTCGCGGCCCCGGCAGCGTCACCACGGCCCGCACCATCAGCGGGCGCCAGTACGCCACCTTCTCCGAGGGCTACCAGGAGAACGTCCCGCGCATTCCCCTGCCCACCCTGGCGGACCTGACCAAGCTGCGCGGCTACGCCGAGCAGGGCGGCGCGGCGTTCACGGCGCCCAGCGGCGGCACGGCGTTCGAGGCGCGCATGCGCATCGAGTTCCTGACCATCGACCTCAACGGCGACGGGCGGCACGACGGCGACGAGGAGGGCTTCTTTCGCGTGTACCGCGGCACGGGCGCCACCTGGTGGGTCACGGCGTCGCGCAACGGCAACGGCTGGCCCGCCAGCGAGAACTGCGGGGTGTGGACCAACGACAGCACGTTCGTGCTGGCGCGCGACCTGGGCGGCAACACCAGCTACAAGATCAACGCCCTGCGCAACACGAACGTGGCCAAGTGCTACCTGGGCGGCTCGGACTCGCTCACCAACGGCTTCGTGCCGTCGCAGAACAACCGGGGCGACTGGGTGCGGCGGGGCTTTGCCCTGAACGGCAACCTCCCCCAGGCCCTGCGCGACCGCGACGACCTGGACTTCCTGTTCCCCCTGGGCCACGGGCTCAACCCCAACTTCAAGGGGGTCATCCACGTGACGGGGCGCGTCGCCATCAGCGGGGTGCTGCGCGGACGGGTGACGCTGGCGGCCACGGACCGCATCATCATCGCCGACGACATCGTGTACGTGAGCGAGGGCAACAGCTGCGAGGACATCCTGGGCCTCTTTGGCGGCGCGGACATCTCCGTGGCCGACAACCTGCTCAACTCGCCGCAGTCCACGGCCAACGGCGAGCCGTTCCGCAGCTACGACAGCACGCCCAGCGAGTTCATCAACGGGGTCATCCTCACGCTGAACACCTTCAACGTGGAGAACTACGACGGGGGCCCCAACGCGGAGCGCTGCCAGAACGAGGTGTTCGGGCGGGGGTGCCTGTTCCTTACGGGCGGCATCATCCAGCGCACGCGCGGCGCCGTGGGCACGTCGGGGGGCACGGGCTACCTCAAGCGGTACACGTACGACGCCTGCGCCGCGTCGGCCCCGCCGCCGTACTTTCCCACGACGGGGCACTTCGACCGCAGCAGCTACTACGAGGTGAACCCCGTGGGCTTCTCGGTGAGCACCTTCTTCGAGGACCGCCAGTGACGCGCTGACGTCACGAGTCACGAGCCCAACCGATCATCTCACGCAGAGGGAGCAGGGGCAGCAGAGTACTTCGTCGCGCGATGACGTACCCTGCTGCCTCTGCTCCCTCTGCGTGAGAATCCTTTTTTGTCGTCCTGCCTGGAACCGGACCCGGCGCCGGTCGTAGTAGCAGGCATGCGCCGCAGATCCCTTTCCCCCGCCTCGCTCCTCGTCCTGCTGCTCTGCGTGATCGCGGCGTGCGGGAAGCCGGAGCGCGCGCCGGAGCCCACGGCGGCGGACGTGGAGCTGGCGCGGGCGTGGGCCGGCGTGCGCGCGCTGGCGGCGAGGGACTCGGCGGCGCTCACGGACGCGGAGGTCGTCACGCTGGGCTACGTGGAGCGGCTGCGGCTGGGGCTGGGCAGCCCGTTCCGGCTGATGGACTACGCGCTGCAGGACCCCAGGCTGGACCCCGCCGCCCGCCACCGCACGGCCCTGGCCCTGCTGCAGGCCACGCGCGAAGGGCGCGCGTACGCCGTGGACCCGCGCGCCCTGTCGCTCATGGGCGTGGACAGCGCCGGCCGCGCGGCGGCCACGGCGCGGATGCACCTGGACCTCGTGGACGGCGCCGTGGCGGGCGCGCCGGACCCGCGCGACGGCGAGCTGGCCGTCCGCGCGGCGTACCAGCTGGCCGCCGCGGAGCACCTGGTGACGTCGCAGTCGCCCGTGCTGGCGGCGCAGGCGGCGGCCCTGGCGCGGGACCGCGTCCTGGCCCGGCGCGACGCGGAGCGGCTGCTGGCCGCGGCGGACAGCGCCGGGCGGCATCCGCTCCCCCTGCTGCGCGAGTGGCGCGCGGCGCGGCGGTTCGAGGTGGAGGCGCCCACGGGGGCCGCGCGGCCGCCCTACCGCGAGGTGCGCGCGGCGTCGCGGGCCCTGCCCCTGGCCGCCCGCGTACGCGTGGTGGCGACGGGCGGCGGCGCGCCGGAGCGGGAGCGCGTGCCCATCGCGCCCCTGCCGCCCGCCGCCGCGCGCCGGCTGACCATGATCGCGCGGGAGTTCGATCCGCCGCCCAGCGCCCCCATCGCCGTCACGCTGGACCGCTACGGGCCGGAGATGCGCCGCGCGTTCGGCGGATCGGCGGGGCGGCGGCGGGCCGTGGAGCAGTTCCTGGCCCGCGCGCGGACGGAGGAGCGGTTCGCGGCGGAGCTGGCGCGCCTGGCGGACGGGGACGATCCGCATCCCCGCGCGGCGCTGGTGGCCATGGAGGCGGCCGTGGCCCTGCGGGCCTACGCGCAGGAGACGGTGTGGTATCCCGGCTTTGCCGCGCCGCTGGAGGCGGACCTCAAGCGGGCGTACGGGCTGGCGTCGGTGGGGTTCGACGGGGACGTGCCCATCCACTGGCATCCGTTCTACCGGCGGATGCTGGGCGAGTCGCTAGCGGACCTGGAGTCGGTGCTGCCGGGGCTGGACCTGCACGGGCTGTCGTTCCGCTTCGGACGCACGGGGCGCGAAGGGAGCGCCATCGCCCTGCACTACCCGGCGTCGCGCCGCATCCACCTGCCGCCGCAGACGGGCCCGGGCACCATCGCGCACGAGGTGGCGCACGACCTGGACTGGCAGGTGGGCCGCGACCGCTACGGCCGCCGCGGCGCGTACGCCACGGACCTGGCCCTGCACCGGCCGGACGCGGACCACTTCGCCGCCGCCGTCCGCCGCCTGCCCCTGGGCCCCACGGGTCCGCGCAAGGGGCCGGAGGGCGCCGCGCACGACACGCGCCCCGCGGAGGCGTTCGCGCGGCTGTTCGACGGGTTCGTGACGAGCACGCTCGCGTCGCGGGGGCGTGGCAACGGCTACCTGTCGTCGCTGCAGGACGACGTGCTGACGGGGCACGGCACGGCCGTGGCGCCGGACGCGCGGGGCGAGGGCGCCGAGGCCTTTCTCCCCCTGCTGATGGTGGCCTCGCCCTTGACGGAGGGGCAGGCGGCGGAGTTCCGGCTGCGTTGGGGCGCGCGCCGCACGCCGGGCCCCCTGAGCCTGATGGGCGAGGTGGCCGCCGCGGGAGACGACGACGCGTCCGTGCGCCGCGGGCCGTGGCGCAGCCTGGTGGACCTGGCCACGCTGGACGCGGACGTGCGGATGCGGATTGGGGAGGTGGAGGCGGAGCGGGCGCGGGCGCTGCAGACACGGGCGATGCTCGTCTGCGCGAACCCGTTCCTTTCCCCCGTGGCGGAGGGCGAGGCGAGTGTCCGGGCGCTGATCGACGGGGCGGCGGACGCGCGCATCCGGGGCATCCTGCGCCGCTGGGCCCGCGCGCGCGGCGTGGATGCCGATCCCGAGACCCTGCGCGCCGCCTGGCTCACGCCCCCCGCCGAGCCCGATCCTCCGTCGCCCTTCCAGCTTTCCTGCGACTAAAAGTCTCACCGCATCTCACGCAGAGCCGCAGAGGCGCAGAGTACTTCGTTCCGAGATGAAGTACTCTGCGTCCTCTGCGGCTCTGCGTGAGAATGCAGTTGTCGTTGCAGTTCCTCAGTTGGGCTGCTCCGACCAGGTGAGCTGGAACTCGAGCTCGTGGTCGCCGCCCGACTGCTCGTGCTCGATGCTGATCTGCGCATCCGCCGGCACCTTGAGGCGCTGGTTGGCCACCTGGATGGTGAACGGCTGCCGCGCCTCCAGCGCATCCGCCAGGCGGCGCAGCTTCTCCACGAACTGGCCCGTGGAGTACACCTTCTCTACGTCCCGCCCGATCTTCTCGTCGCTCATCGTCCGTTGCAGTCCTCGTGGTCAGGCGCGCGCGGCCGGGGCGGCCCGCGGCGGGTCCAGTCTGCCAGCCCGCACCCGCCGCGCGCAAGAAGCCCCGCGCCTCCCCAGGAGGCGCGGGGCTTTTCAATCATCGTCCCGCGGAGCCGATCAAGGCTCGATGGGGCACGACACGCAGTCGCTCACGTACACGATGCAGTTGGGGTACTCGGTCCCCGTGCCGCCGATCTGCTGGTCCTGCTGGGCGATGGCGGAGGTGGTGACGAACGACTCGACGGTGAGATTCTCGGCGTTCAGGCTCATGGGACGCTGCTCCACGATGGGGATGGATTCCGCCGGGCCGGGACGTGCCGGGATGCCGGCGGACGGGATGTGGGGGAAGTGCGCCGCAACGTACTCCGCATCTCCCGCGCATGCAACTGTTTACGGCGTAAATTATCACTGCCGACTGGACACTGCTGCGCGGATCGTCCCACGGCGCGCGGCCGCCGCTCGTCACGCGCGATCACGTTTCGTCCCACGATCGTCCGAAATGGAATCTCCGCGCGCGTTGCACGGGTAGAGATCCACATCGCTCGTTTCGGACACACGGAGGCAACCATGCGCGCCGGCATCATCGGGGCGGGGCTCAGCGGGCTGGTGACCGCCAGGACCCTGCGGGAGGAAGGATTCGACGTCACGCTGTTCGAGAAGGACGACGAGGTGGGCGGCGTGTGGGCACGCTCGCGCCGCTACCCCGGCCTGCACACGCAGAACCCGCGCGACACCTACGCGTTCTCGGATTTTCCCATGCCGCGGGCGTACCCGGAGTTTCCCCGGGGCGAGCAGGTGCAGGCGTACCTGGCGGCGTACGCGGACCACTTCGGCGTGACGGAGCACGTGCGCCTGTCGACCGTCGTGGAGCACGCCGCGCCCGTGGCGGAGGGATGGACCGTGCGCTCCGTTGCGGCCGACGGCGGACCCGCGCGGACGGAGCGGTTCGACCACCTGGCCATCTGCAACGGCGTCTTCAGCGATCCGCTCCTCCCCGACTTCCCGGGATTGGACGCGTTCCGCGAGGCGGGCGGGACGGTGCTGCACAGCACCTGGTTCTGCGACCCGGCGCTCGTCCGCGGCCGGCGCGTGGTGGTCGTCGGTGGCGCAAAGAGCGCGTGCGACACCGCCATGGCCGCCCTTCCCGACGCGGCGCGGACGACGCTCGTCTTTCGCCACGCCACGTGGAAGATGCCGCGCCGGTTCCTTGGCCTTGTCCCCCTGCGCTACGTGCTGACGACGCGGTTCAGCGAGGCGCTGTTCCGCGCGCGGGAGCCGCGGGGGATCGAGACGGTGCTGCACACCGTGGGCGCGCCGGGCGTGTGGCTGTTCTGGCGCGGCGTGGAGGCCCTGCTGACCGCGACGTACGGCCTGGGCGCGGCGGGGATGGTGCCGGAGGAGCGCATCGAGGACGTCGTGAGCTGCGCGCTCAGCCTGGAGACGGAGGGGATGTACGACGCCGTCCGCGACGGGCGGCTGGACGCGCGGCGGGCGGGGATCCGCGCGCTGCACCCCGGCGAGGTGGAGCTGGACACGGGCGAGCGGCTCCCCGCGGACGTCGTGATCCTGGGCACCGGCTTTCGGCAGGGCGTGCCGTTCCTGGACGAGGACGCGCGGCGGACGGTCCAGGACGCGGACGGCGTCTTTCACCTGTACCGCAACCTCGTTCACCCGGACGTGCCGCGGCTGGCGTTCGTGGGATACAACAGCAGCCTGTACAGCCAGCTGACCTCGGAGATCGGGGCGCGGTGGGTGTCGCGGCTGTGGACCGGCGAGCTGCGGCTGCCCCCGCGCGACGCCATGCTGGACGACGTGCGGGCGCGGTGGGAGTGGCTGCGCGCGCACCGCCCGCAGGGGACGGCGAGCGGCACGTGCGTGATCCCGTTCAACTTTCACTACATCGACGACCTGCTGCGCGACCTGGGTGCCCGCACCGTGCGCCGCCCCCTGAACCGCGTGGCGGAGTGGATGATGCCCGTCGATCCGCGCAACTACGCGGGCCTCAAGGCCGAGCTGGACCGCAACTGCGCGCGGCGGATGCGGGCGGGTGGCGACAGGCGGGTTTCGGGCGGCGCGGCCGGGCATCCGGCGGAGGAGACGGCGGGGATCTGAGCGGAGTGCGGAGGACCGGCGGAACGCGGGGCGCCCCCCATCCCCTGCCCTTCCCCCATAAACGGCATGGGGGAAGGGGGATCACAATCCCTGCACGACGGCGGGCAGTCTGCCGGCCCGCGGAGGGCCCCTGCCGTTTCCCCACAAACCGCGTGCGGGGGAAGGGGATCATCTCATACCGTGCACTACGGCAGGCAGTCTGCCGGCTCGCCGAGGGCCCCCTCCCCCCGGCCCCCTGCCCCCGCTTCGCGGGGGAGGGGGAGAACTGCGGTGCCTGCAGAACTCGCCTTCGTGCGTGATCCCGCCCTCTCGCCAACCCCTCCCTCGAAGTTGGGGGAGGGGTCGCCAGCCGTTGCGAGGAACGAGCAAAAAGGCTGGCGGGGGAGAGGGCCCCGTCGCGAAGCGACGGGCAAACCGTTCTCCGCCCCTACCCTCCCCTCATCCACATCATCGCAGTTGCCCGCTATTCCCTATTCCCTGTTCCCTATTCCCTGCCGTATGGCGTCCGATCTGCGTCCCGCGATATCATGCGCTCGCAACCGGGGACGACGCGCATCACCCATCGCCATCCTCCCCTTCCCTGCTCCACCGACGGACGGACCATGAGCTACGCGGACGCGCGCGAGTTCGGGCGGCACTTCATCATCGGCCTGCGGCCCTCGCCCGTGCTGACGGACGAGGACAAGTACCTGCTCAACCGGCTGCGGCCCGCCGGCATCGTGCTCTTTGCCAGCCACTTTGCCGCGAACGAGGACTACGACCGCTGGCTGCCGCGCCTGCGTCGCCTGCTGCACGACGCGCGCGAGTGCCTGGAGCGCGACGAACTGCTCGTGGCCATCGACCACGAGGGCGGCCGCGTCATCCGCCCGCCGACGCCCATCACGCACTTCGACTACGCGCGCACCTGGGCCGACCGCGCGGCCGCCGTGGGCGCGGCGATGGCGGCGGAGCTGCGCTCGCTGGGCGTGAACCTGGACTTCGCGCCCGTGATGGACGTGGACAGCAACCCCGCCAACCCCGTCATCGGGCCGCGGGCGTTCGCCACGACGCCGGAGGAGGTGAGCGTCGCGGGCACGGCGTTCATCGGCGCGCTGGAAGCGGGCGGCGTGCTGGCGTGCGCCAAGCACTTTCCCGGGCACGGCGACGCGGCGGCGGACTCGCACGAGGCGCTGCCCGTGATCGACGCCACCCTCGACGTGCTGCGCGGCCGCGAGCTCGTGCCGTTCGCGGCGGCCATCCAGGCCGGCGTGCGCGCCATCATGACGGCGCACATCCTCCTCCCCAAGATCGACGAGGAGCACCCGGCCACGCTGTCGGAGCGCATCCTGGGCGGCATCCTGCGCGACGAGCTGGGGTTCGGGGGCGTCGTCTTCACGGACGACGTGGGGATGGGCGCCGTCTCCGAACGCTTCAAGCGGACGGAGAACGCGGCGCGCTTTCTCCTGGCTGGCGGCGACGTGCTCACGCTGGCGGGATCGGGGACGGATACGGGCCGCGCCATCGACCTCGCGCGCGCCCTCGCGCGGGAGGCGGCGGGTGGACGCCTGACGGAGCGCGTGCTGGACGCGTCGCGCGAGCGCATCGACGCGCTCCTCCGCGCGGCCCCGCAACACGAGCCGCAGGCGCTGGATGCGGACGTCTTCGCCGCCCACGCGGACCTCGCGCCCCTCGTCGGCCCCCGCCGCTGACCGGGCGCGAACACCGCGCGGCGCGAGAGCCGGACAGCCGGTCTTCTGAAGCCCTGTTCGCAACGCGCGTCAGCGCGAGACAGGGCTTGTGGCAGTCCCAGCGGCGGGTTTACCCGCTCAGGCTGGGGCCTGGGCGCCATCGGCACGGAATCCGCCTCGCCTCCTCCACCGGTTGACGGACGGGGCGCGGGCGCGAACACCGCGCCGGGCGAGAGCCGGACAGCCGGTCTTCTGAAGCCCTGTTCGCAACGCGCGTCAGCGCGAGACAGGGCTTGTGGCAGTCCCAGCGGCGGGTTTACCCGCTCAGGCTGGGGCCTGG
>NZ_DASURI010000093.1:0-3944 GCF_036280135.1 Longimicrobium sp. | reverse complement strand
CCAGCAGCGAGTGCCCGCCCAGCTCGAAGAAGTCGTCCCCGCGGCCCACGCGCTCCGCGCCCAGCAGCTCGGCCCAGATGGCCGCCACGGCCTGCTCCGTGGCGCCCGCGGGCGCCTCGTACCCGCGCGCCGCGAAGGCGTCGCCCTCCGGCGCGGGGAGCGCGCGGCGGTCGGTCTTGCCGTTGGGCGTGAGCGGGAGCGCGTCCAGCCGCACGTACGCCGCGGGCACCATGTACGCCGGCAGCCGCGCGCCCAGGTGGGCCCGCAGCGCGTCCGCGGACGCCCTCTCGTCCGCCACGACGTACGCCACGAGCCGCGGCTCGCCCGGGGCGTCCTGGCGCGCCGCGACGACCGCCTCGCGCACCCCCGGGTGCTCCAGCAGCCGCGCCTCGATCTCCCCCAGCTCGATGCGGAACCCGCGCACCTTGACCTGCACGTCCAGCCGGCCCAGGTACTCGAGGACGGCAGTGCGTGAGTGCGTCGGTGCGTGAGTGCGGGAGTCCGCACGCGCGGGATCCACTTCCGCACTCTCCTCCCGCCAGCGGACGCGGTCGCCCGTGCGGTAGAGCCGCGCGCCGGGCGTGTCGCCGAAGGGATCGGGGACGAAGCGCTCGGCCGTCTGCCCCGGCCGGCCCAGGTAGCCGCGCGCGATGCCGGCGCCGCCCACGTACAGCTCCCCCGCCACGCCCACGGGCACGGGGTTGAGCCGCGGGTCCAGCACGTAGGTGGTGACGTTGGGGAGCGGGCCGCCGATGGCCGACGCGGGCCCGTCCGCGCCGACTTCCAGCGCCGTCACGTCCACGGTGCACTCCGTGGGGCCGTAGACGTTGTAGAAGCGGGTGGGGACGCGCAGCATCCGCCCGCGCATCTCCTCGTCCACGGCCTCGCCGCCCACCAGCACCAGGCGCGGAAAGCCGCCGTCCGCGCCCAGCCCCTCGGCCAGGGCCAGGCGCAGCAGCGAGGGCGTCATGTCCACCGCGTCCACCCGTTCGCGGCGCAGCCACGCCACGAGCGCGGCGGGGTCGCGGCGGACCTCCTCGGGCACCACGCACAGGGCGTGTCCCGCCAGCAGCTGGATGACCTGCTTGACGGAGCCGTCAAAGACGAGCGGCGCGTTGACGCCCACCCGCAGCGGCGCGGGATGCGCGGCGTAGACGCGCGCCTGGAGGGCCGCGGCCAGGTTCACCACGGACCCCTGGCGCACCATCACGCCCTTGGGCCGCCCGGTGGATCCGGAGGTATAGATGACGTACGCCAGGTGCTCCGGCGTGAGCCCCGGGCGCGCCGGGTTCTCCGCCGGCGCCGAGGCCCAGCCCGCGGCGTCCGCGTCCAGCGCGATGGCGGGAACGCCCAGCCCGCCCACGCGCGCCCGCAGCGACGCCTGCGTGAGCAGCGCCACGGGGCGGCTGTCCGCCAGCATGTCGCGCAGCCGCTCCACGGGGTACGCCGGGTCCAGCGGCACGTACGCGCCGCCGGCCTTGAGGATGGCCAGCAGCCCCGTGATGGCGTCCGCGCCGCGCTCCAGGCACAGCGCCACGCGCGCGTCGGGCCCCACGCCGCGCGCGGCGAGAAAGTGCGCCAGGCGGTTGGCCCGCGCGTTGAGCGCCGCGAACGAGAGGGTGCCGTCCGCGGCGACGAGCGCGTCCGCGTCCGGGGTGCGCGCGGCCTGCGCCTCGAACCGGTCCGGCAGGGTCGCGCCGCGGGGGTAGTCCGCCGCCGTGTCGTTCCACGCGCGGACCACCCGCGCGTGCTCGGCCCCGTCCAGCAGCGCCATGCGGTCCACGCGGGCGCCGTCGTCCGCCGCCATGGCCGCGAGCACCCGGCGCAGGTAGCCGGCAAAGCGCTCCACCGTGGCCCGGTCAAAGAGCGCCGTGGCGTAGCCGATGCCCCCCGCGATGCGCCCCCCGTCCTCCCACAGCGAAAGCGTCAGGTCGAACTTGGCCGTGTCCGCGTTCGCCCCGCCGGCGTCGGCCACGGTGAGCCCGGGAAGGCGCAGGGCGCCACCCGGCGCGTTCTGCCAGGCGAACATCACCTGGAAGAGCGGCGTGTACGCCCGGCTGCGCACGGGGCGCAGCCGCTCCACCACCTGCTCGAACGGGATGTCCTGGTTGCGCTGCGCCTCCAGCGCCCGCGTCCGCACCTGCTCCAGCAGCGGTCCCACGTCCGGCCCGCCGGACAGGTCCACCCGCACGGGGAGCGTGTTGACGAAGAAGCCGATCAGCTCCTCCACCTCCGCCCGGCCCCGGTTGGCCGACGGCGTGCCGATGACGACGTCGTCCTGGCCGGAGAGCCGCGCCAGCACCGCCGCCCAGCCGGTCAGCAGCGTCATGAACAGCGTGGTGCCGTGCCGCCGCGAGAGCGCCTTCAGCGCGTCCGACAGCTCCGCGTCCAGCGTCACGTCCAGCGACGCCCCCGCGAAGTCCTGCCGGGGGGGGCGCGGGCGGTCCGCCGGCAGCTCCAGGAGCTCCGGCGCGCCGGCCAGCGCGCGCGTCCAGTACGCCGCCTGCGCCTCCAGCACGTCGCCGTCCACGGCGCGGCGGTGCCACGCGGCGTAGTCGGCGTACTGGACGGGGAGCGGCGGCAGCGGGTCGGCCCCGCCCCGCGTGAAGGC
This sequence comes from Longimicrobium sp., assembly GCF_036280135.1. Classification (GTDB taxonomy): domain Bacteria; phylum Gemmatimonadota; class Gemmatimonadetes; order Longimicrobiales; family Longimicrobiaceae; genus Longimicrobium. Next base: position 1,333 of record NZ_DASURI010000093.1, on the reverse strand, counting down.
GGCGTAGAGCGCGCCCAGCTCGCGGTGCAGCACGCCGGCGGACCAGCCGTCGCTGACGATGTGGTGCATCGTCAGCAGCAGCACGTGCTCGTCCGCCCCCATCCGCACCAGGCGCCCGCGGAGCAGCGGCCCGCGGGCCAGGTCAAACGGGGCGGCCATCTCGTCCCGCATGAGCCCCCGCAGCGCGTCCTCCGCGTCCGCGGCCCCGTGAAGGTCGTGCTCCGCCAGGGAAAAAGCGCTCGACTCCGGCGGCGCGATGCGCTGCACGGGCGCGCCGTCCACGGCGGGAAAGGTCGTCCGCAGGGCCTCGTGCCGCGCGACGATGCCCTCCAGGGCGCGCACGAGCGCGTCCCGGTCCAGCGCGCCGGACAGCCGCAGGCGCACGGGGACGTGGTAGGTGCTGCCCAGGTTCCCCATCTGCTCCAGGAACCACAGCCGCTGCTGCGCGAACGACGGCGGGAGGATGCCCGTGCGGTCCACGCGCTCGATGCGGGGCGCCTCCGCGGGGGCGGCCGCCCCCAGGCCGGCGGCAAAGTCCGCCAGCACGGGGCGCTCGAACAGGTCGCCCGGCGCCGCGTCCACGCCCAGCGCCTGGCGGATGCGCGAGACGACGCGCACGCCCAGCAGCGAGTGGCCGCCCAACTCGAAGAAGTGGTCGCCCCGCCCCACGCGCTCCACCCCCAGCAGCTCCGCCCAGAGGGCGGCCACGGCCTCTTCCGCCGGGCCGGCGGGCGCCTCGTACCCGCGCGCGGCAAAGGCATCCGCCTCCGGCGCGGGGAGCGCCCGGCGGTCGATCTTGCCGTTGGGCGTGAGCGGAAGCGCGTGCAGCCGCACGTACGCCGCGGGGACCATGTACGCCGGCAGCCGCGCGGCCACGTGGGCCCGCAGCGCCTCCGCGCCCGGGTCCGCCTCCGCGGCCACGTACGCCACCAGCCGCGGCTCGCCGGCCCCGTCCGCGCGCGCCAGCACGAGGGCGTCGCGCACGGCCGGGTGGCCGCGCAGCGCCGCCTCGATCTCGCCCGGCTCCATGCGCACGCCCCGGATCTTGACCTGGAAGTCCGTGCGTCCCAGGAACTCGAGGACTGCCGTGCGTTCGTGCGCGAGTGCGTCCGTGCGGGAGTGGGCGGAATCACCCGCTTCCGCGCGCACGAACGCACTTTCTTCCCGCCAGCGCACCCGGTCGCCCGTGCGGTACAGCCGCGCGCCCGGCGCCGCGCCGAACGGGTCCGGGACAAAGCGCTCCGCCGTGAGCGCCGCGCGCCCCAGGTAGCCGCGCCCCACCTGCACGCCGCCGATGCACAGCTCGCCCGGCACGCCCACGGGCACCGGCCGC
>NZ_DASURI010000092.1:0-5002 GCF_036280135.1 Longimicrobium sp. | reverse complement strand
CACGCCGCGCGCGACCAGGCGCATCATCGACCGAAAGGGCGAGGGGCGGGGCATGGTCAGCCGGCGCGGAGCAGCTGCACGGCCACGCGCCGCTCGCGCGGTCCGTCGAACTCGCACAGGTAGATGCCCTGCCACGTGCCCAGCACCAGCCGTCCGCCGCTCACGATCACGGTGACGGACGGGCCGAAGAAGCTGGTCTTGAGGTGGCTGTCGCTGTTGCCCTCGGCGTGCTTGTAGAACGGCTCGTCACGGGGGATGAGCCCGTCCAGCTTGCGCAGCACGTCGTCCACGACGAACGGATCGGCGTTCTCGTTGATGGTGATGGCGGCCGTGGTATGCAGGCTCTGCACGACGACCGCGCCCTCGCGCACGCCGCGGTCCAGGAGCGCCTGCACCTGGTCCGTGATCTCCACCATCTCGCTGCGGGCGCTGGTGCGCACGCGGATCTCTTCCATCGCCGGGTCCGGATCGGGATCGCCAGTGGGTGCGGGAGGCGGGACCAACATGCCCGCCGCGCCGCGCCCTACGCAACTCCCGTGCGGAAGGGGCGGAAAACCCAACTGCTTTCTCACGCAGAGGGAGCAGAGGCAGCAGAGTACCGCGGTCCCATGCGGGCCCGGGTACTCTGCTGTTCTTGCGACCTTCCAGGGGTTAGTTCAGCTCGGGCGAGGCGGAGGCGGCCTGCACGAAGAGCGGCGTCTCGTGCGGAGGCAGGTCGCCCAGGCGCACCATGAAGCGGTACATGCCCTCGCGGGGAAACTGGAGGCCCACGAGCGAGAACAGCTGGTTGGCCGTGGAGTACTCGCCGGGCGGCACGTGCGGCGCCATCAGCTCGCCGGCCGCCTCGAACAGCACGGCGCCGTCCTCGTCCTCCAGGGTCACACGCACGGGGAACATGCGGCCGTTGTCCCCGAACTCCGACTCCACGCGAAACGCGAACACCAGCTTGGGATGCGCGACGGGAAACTCGGCCGCGGCAAGGCGGTCAAAGATCCCCATCAGGTTCAGCTTGCCTTCCTGCGAAACGTTGGCCTCGTCGGCCAGCACCGCCATCGGAATTCTCACGACGTTCCTTTCAGGGATTACGATTCGGGCCGCGCGGGACAGTCGTCCGTCCCCGCGCGCACCCACATCCGCTCCACCCGCGCCGTCTCCGGCAGCGTCTCCACGTCCACCTGCGGGCCCGCCGCCACGGCCGTGGAATCCAGCCCAAAGCTCACGCCCGGCGCCGCGGGGAACCACACGGCGATCTGCCCCTCCCCCTGTCCCGCGCAGGTGCGGCCGTAGCGCCCGCGCAGGTCCGCCAGGGTGGAGCCCACGCCCACGCCCACACCCGTCCTGAGGCCGGCCGTGTCCACCTGGATGCGCTGCACCGTCTGCCCGTTGAGCACCACGAGCACGGGGTTGCCCGCCAGGCGCACGGCCATCCCGCGCTCCGTCATCCCCTCCGGGCCCGGCCAGGTGGTGTCGCGGGCCTCGGGGCACAGGGTGCGCACGTCGGCCGACTTCATGTCCAGCCGCAGCGGGCCGATTCCGTAGCGCGTGACGGCCACGTCCTTTACGCCGCCGCACCCGCCCGCCACCACTTCGCTGCCGCGGCGGATGAGGATGCTGTCCCGCGCCGTCGCCACCTCCTTGCCGTCCGCCCCCGTCACCCAGGCGCGGACGCTGAAGCGCGTCATCGTATCCGTCGCGGCCGATGCGGAACGGCGTCCGGCGCGCGCGGGGGCCGGCGCGGGCGGCATGCGGACGGCCTGCCGGAACTCGGTGCTGGCGCCCGGTGCCAGCGCGGCCAGGGGCCAGGACAGGCGCGTGCCCTCGGCGGACAGCTCACGCCGCGGGGTGGAGTCGGCCAGGGCGGCGGCGGAATCCACCAGCACCTCCACGCGGCCGCCCACGAACAGGTTCACCTGGCCGGAGAGCGGCTGCTCGGTGGCGTTGACGACGGTGACGCGCAGGGTGTCTTCCTCGTTCCACGCCCAGTCGCGGGCCACGTACAGGCGCGCCTCCACGCGGCGCGGCACGCTGTCCAGCCGCACGGGCTCGTCCGCGCGCGGAGCGGCGCGGTCGCGGCAGGCGCCCGTCATCAGCGCGATGCCCATCATCAATCCCATCCGCACGAGCACGCCGCGGCGCGCTCCCGTCATCCGTCGCATGGCCGTCGTCCATCCATCGAAAACCGGGTTCCGTCGCCGTCCGCCAAGCGTGCAACATGGCGCGGCGGGGCCCCGCGCGCGAGTCCCGCTTTTGCGTGGCGGCGCGGTCATCTATCTTGTGCCCCCTTCGCCGGCGCGCGGCCGGCGGCCACAACGGGCCCACGCACGGAACGAGAACGCGATGGCGGACCAGCCGCAGCAGGACAACCCCACGCTGAACGTGGCGCAGCGCACCCGCACGCCCACCGAGGACGAGCGGCTGCTGCAGTCGCCGGTCGAGGCGCCGTCGGCGGCGGACTTTCTCCACTCGGACCCGTGGCGGGTGTTCCGCATCATGGGCGAGTTCGTGGAGGGGTTCGACAACCTGGCGCGCATCGGGCCATCGGTCACCATCTTCGGCAGCGCGCGGACGCCGGTGGACCACCCGGAGTACGCGGCCGCGCGCGAGACGGCGCGGCTGCTGGGCGAGGCCGGGTTCGGCATCATCACGGGGGGCGGGCCGGGCATCATGGAGGCGGCCAACCGCGGCGCGCGCGACGCGGACGTGCTGTCGGTGGGGTGCAACATCGAGCTGCCGTTCGAGCAGGGGATCAACCCCTACGTGGACGTGGCCATCAACTTTCGCTACTTCTTCGTCCGCAAGACGATGTTCGTGAAGTACGCGGAGGCGTTCGTCATCTTTCCCGGCGGGTTCGGGACGATGGACGAGCTGTTCGAGGCGCTCACGCTCATCCAGACGGGCAAGGTGCGCGACTTTCCCGTGGTGATGGTGGGCAGCGCGTACTGGAAGGGGCTGATCGACTGGTTCCGCTCGGCGCTGCTGGCCGAGGGCAAGATCTCGCCGGAGGACCTGGACCTGGTGGTGGTGACGGATTCGCCCGAAGAGGCGGTGCGGGTCATCGTGGACTGCTACGAGAACAACTGCTCGCTGGGCGGCCGCCCCTCGCGCCGTCGCAAGCGCGAGCCCGTGCCCGCCGCGGACATCGACGTTCCGAACACCCGCGCGGACCACGATCCCGCGTCGCCGGAGAACACGCCCGCCGAGCCGCACAAGGCGGACGGACAGTAGGGGGCGTCGCCCCCGAGGGCCCTCACCCCGCTCGTTCCTCGCGTCCCTCTCCCGCAAACTGCGCGGGAGAGGGTGTACACCCCAGCCCCGGCACGGGGCCGGGCCACGAGCGATGAAGGTCTCCCCCTCTCCGCGAGGAACGAGCGAGGAACGAGCGGGGAGGGGGCCGGGGAGTGGGGCGGGCTGCTGCCGGCGTGATCTGTCCTCCGTCCGCGTATACCTGGCGGATGGGCGCGTGAGGTTGGAGCCACGCAGAGATGCGTAGCCCGTGCGCACACCCACGGCGATTGAAATCGCGCCTGTGACCCCGCGATGTCGGCCTTCGCCGACAGGTCGGGGCTGGGCGAGTGCCGTGGGGTGCACGGAGCCCGCGCGCGTGAGTTCGCGTCGCGCGCCGAGCCTGCTCGTGAGTCGCAGTTCTCCCCCTCCCGCGCGCAGCGGGGGCAGGGGGCGGGGGGAGGGGGCTCTCGACCAGGCAGGGGGCCCGCTCCGCGCCGTCAGCCAGTCTCGGTACGATCGTACCTTCGTACGCCGTACCTTCGTACCTCCTTTTCGTTTCGTACTTCAACGCGGACGCAGCGGATGTCGCAGAAAAGCAAGTTCCTGAGCGGAAAGCGCATCGAGCCCACGCGGATCGGCCCCGGGCTGTCCGTGACGGACCTTGTCGATGGGACGTTCCAGGCCTACAACGCCGCGCGCCTGCGCGAGGCCGCGCACCTTCTCACCAAGAAGATGCTGGACGAGGACGTCACCGTCGGCATGACCATGACGGGCGCCCTCACCCCCGCCGGCCTGGGCATGAGCGCCGTCATCCCGCTCATCGAGGCCGGTTTCGTGGACTGGATCATCAGCACGGGCGCCAACCTGTACCACGACACGCACTTCGGCATCGGGCTGGAGCTGCGCCAGGGCTCGCCGCAAATCAGCGACACGGTGCTGCGCGAGGAAGAGGTCGTCCGCATCTACGACATCTTCTTCGACTACTCCGTCCTGCTGGACACGGACGCGTTCTTTCGCCAGATCATCACCGCGCCCGAGTTCCAGCGGCCCATGTCGTCCGCCGAGTTCCACTACCTGTGCGGCAGGTACGTGGCGGCCCGCGAGCAGGAGCTGGGCATTGGCCGCAAGTCGCTGCTGGCGGCGGCGTACGAGCACGCGGTGCCCATCTACACCTCGTCCCCCGGCGACTCGTCCATCGGGATGAACGTGGCCGCCAAGGCGCTGCAGGGGAACAAGCTGATGTTCGACGTAAACGCCGACGTCAACGAGACGGCGTCCATCGTCCTCGAGGCCAAGCGCAGCGGCGGCAAGAGCGCCATCTGGATCCTGGGCGGCGGATCGCCCAAAAACTTCGCGCTGCAGACGGAGCCGCAGATCCAGGAGGTGATGGGCATCGACGAGCGCGGCCACGACTACTTCCTGCAGGTGACGGACGCGCGCCCCGACACGGGCGGCCTTTCCGGCGCCACGCCCGCCGAGGCCGTGAGCTGGGGCAAGATCGACCCGGACCGCCTGCCCGACGCCGTCGTCTGCTACCTGGACAGCACCGTGGCGCTGCCCATCCTGACGGCGTATGCCATGGACAACCACGCGCCCCGCACGCCCAAGCGCCTGTTCGACCGCCGGGAGGCCATGATGGCACGCATCACGGCGGAGTACGAGAAGTCCGAGCGCAACGAGTCCACGCAGGAAACCGCCCGCGAGCACGCCGTGCACGAGGGCGGCATGCTGGACCGCGACCGCTGACGCGCACCGCGCGATCTTCGACGCGCCGGGC
>NZ_DASURI010000091.1:0-2310 GCF_036280135.1 Longimicrobium sp. | reverse complement strand
CGGGCCGGGCCAGCCGCGAAACAGGCGAAATCGCACACTTTATTGTCCAAGGTTTGCGCGAAATTCCGCACGGCGCGGCAGTTGCGGCAGGGTCCTGTCCGTAATATTCCCCACAAGGCGAGCGGCGGTGCGAGGTCCGTGGTCCGGAAGCGAGAGGCATGGCGACACACGAAGGTCGGGGGCCGGAGCGGGATCGGGACGGCGCGGAACGGACAAGGGCCATGGAGGCGGACCGGACCCTCTACCAGCTGCTGGTGGAGAGCGTGCGCGACTACGCCATCTTTGCCCTGGACCCGGGCGGGCACATCCTCACCTGGAACGCGGGGGCCCAGCGGTTCAAGGGCTACACGCGCGCCGAGATCGTGGGGCAGCACTTTTCCGTCTTCTATCCGCCCGAGGAGCAGGCCGCGGGCAAGCCGGCGTGGGAGCTGGAGGTGGCCGCGCGCACGGGCGTGTACGAGGAGGAGGGGTGGCGCGTGCGCAAGGACGGGTCGCGCTTCTGGGCCAACGTGGTCATCACGGCCCTGCGCGACGCGGACGGCGTGCTGGTGGGCTACGGCAAGGTCACGCGCGACCTCACGGAGCGCCGCCGCACGGAGGACCTGCTGCGGCAGAGCGAGGACCGCTTCCAGATGCTGGTGCAGAGCGTTCGCGAGTACGGCATCTTCATGCTGGACCGCGAGGGGCGCATCAGCAGCTGGAACGACGGGGCGCAGCGCATCGAGGGCTACACGGCCGAGGAGATCATCGGCCGCCACTTCTCCGTCTTCTATCCCCTGGACGACGTGGACCGCGGCAAGCCCGCGTGGGAGCTGGAGGTGGCTTCGCGCGAGGGGCGGTACGAGGAGGAGGGATGGCGGCTGCGCAAGGACGGCGCGCGCTTCTGGGCCAGCGTGGTGATCACGGCCCTGCGCGACCCCACGGGCGAGCTGGTGGGCTTCGCCAAGGTCACGCGCGACCTGACGGAGCGGCGCGAGGCCAGCCAGCGCGCCATGGAGGACGCGCGCCGCATTGCCGCGGCCGAGGCGTCCAGCCGCACCAAGAGCGAGTTCCTCACGTCCATGTCGCACGAGCTGCGCACGCCGCTCAACGCCATCGGCGGGTACGCGGAGCTGCTGGCGCTGGAGGTGCACGGCCCCGTGACGGAGCCGCAGGCGCGCGACCTGGAGCGCATCACGGCCAGCCAGCGGCACCTGCTGTCCATCATCAACGACATCCTGGACTACGGCCGGCTGGAGAGCGGCAACACGCAGTTCGAGATCACCTCCGTGGAGCTGGCGGAGACGCTGGAGGCCGTGGCGGCCATGGTGGAGCCGCAGGCCGGCGCGCGCGAGCTGCGGATGGTGGTGATCCCCTGCCCCGGCGTGTGCGTGCGGGCGGACCGTTTGCGGGTGCAGCAGATCCTGCTGAACCTGGTGTCCAACGCCGTCAAGTTCACCGAGGCGGGCGGGCGCGTGACCGTGGCGTGCGCCGCGCGGCAGGGGATGGGCCTGGTGCGGGTGGAGGACACGGGCATCGGTATCTCGCCGGACGAGGCGGAGTCGATCTTCGAGCCGTTCGTGCAGCTGGGCCGCACGCTCACGGGCGGGCCGGCGGGGACGGGGCTGGGCTTGGCCATCAGCCGCGACCTGGCGCGCGGCATGGGCGGCGACCTCGTGGTGGAAAGCACGCCGGGGCAGGGGTCGGTGTTCACGCTGACGCTGCCGCTGGAGGAATGAGGGCGAGGGGCCCTCACCCGCTCGCTAAAGCTCGCACCCTCTCCCGCAAACTGCGCGGGAGAGGGTGTAAACTTCGGACGGGCATCGTGTGCGGCGCGAGCTTCGTGTCCGGTCGGTTGAAGCCTCGTTCGCGGAGCGCGTCAGCGCGAGACGGGGCTTACCGCTGTCCCAGCGGCGGCTTCAGCCGCTCAGGCTCGGAGCCGGCCCCCGGAGAGATGACAATCCCGAACTCACGCACTCCCGCACTCACGCACGTTTCACCCGATCTCCGTCCGCAGGCGCAGCAGCGCATCCTCGGCCGCGACGAGCTCGCCGCGGGCCTCGTTGAGCTGCTCCTGCTGCACCTGCACGAAGCGGCGGTACGGGGCGATGGACTCGTTCACCCGCTCCTGCGAGTCGCCGATGGCGGCGTGCACCTGCCGCGTGAGCGTCTCGTTGAGCCGCGTGCGCACCTCGGCCACCTTGCGCGAAAAGTCGGCCTTGGCCTGCCGCCGCCGCGCGGGGAGCACGTACAGGCCCGTGGCCGCCAGCACGCTCGCCAGCACGATGCCCGTGATGTCGGCCGCGGCGCTCGTGAGGGCGGCCGTCATGA
>NZ_DASURI010000090.1:0-7493 GCF_036280135.1 Longimicrobium sp. | reverse complement strand
GGGGCCGGGCGGACGCAGACTACCCGCGCGAGACCACCGTCCACGCGCTGTTCGCGGAGCAGGCGGCGCGCACGCCGGGCGCGCCCGCCGTGGACGCGGACGACGCCGTCCTCGACTACGCGGAGCTGGACGCCGCGTCGGACCGCGTCGCGCGGCGGCTGCGGGCGCTGGGGCTCGCGCCCGAGGCGCGCGTGGGGGTGGCCGTGGAGCGCGGCGCGAAGCTGATCACCGCCGTGCTCGGCGTGCTGAAGGCCGGTGGCGCGTACGTGCCGCTGGACGCGGACTTCCCCGCCGCGCGCCTGGCCTTCATGCTGGCGGATGCCGGCGTTGCCGCGTTGATCGTCTCGGACGAGGTGCCCGCCGCCCTCGCCGACTTCCGCGGCCCCGTGCTGCGCATGGCGGATCTCGACGATTCGGCGGATGCGGATCGGGCGGATGGGGATCGAGCGCATGCGCCGTTCGCGGCGGCGGAGTCGCTGGCGTGCGTGCTCTACACGTCCGGGTCGACGGGGACACCCAAGGGGATCGGGATCACGCACCGGGGCATCGTCCGTCTCGTGCGTGGCGCCAACTGGACGCCGCTGCAGGGCGCACGCTTCGCGCAGGCGGCCAGCCCCTCGTTCGACGCGTTCACCATGGAGGTGTGGGGCCCGCTGCTGAACGGCGGCTGCTCCGTCGTCATCCCCCGGGAGACGGTGCTGTCCCCATCGGCGCTGGCCGCGCGCGTCCGCGACGGCGAGGTGACGACGCTCTTTTTGACGACGGCCTTGTTCAACGAGGTCGCGCGCGAGGCGCCGGAGGCATTCACGGGCCGGGACGTCCTCTTCGGCGGCGAGGCTGCGGAGCCGGATGCCGTGCGCCTGGCGCTGGAAGCGAAGCCGCGCCACCTGGCCAACCTCTACGGTCCCACGGAGAACAGCACGCTCAGCACGTACCAGCCGGTGGCGTCCGTGGCGGACGACGCCGTGTCCATCCCCATCGGCCGGCCGGTGGCGAACAGCTGCGCGTACGTGCTGGACGGGCGGATGCAGCCGTGCCCCGTCGGCGTGCCGGGCGAGCTGTGCGTGGACGGCGACGGCCTGGCCCGCGGCTACGTGGGCCGTCCCGCGCTGACGGCGGAGAAGTTCGTCCCAGACCCGTACGGGCCGCCCGGCGCCCGCATCTACCGCACGGGGGACCGCGCGCGCTGGCTGCCGGACGGCGTGCTGGAGTTCCTGGGCCGCGCGGACGAGCAGGTAAAGGTGCGCGGGTTCCGCATCGAGCCGGCGGAGATCGAGGCCGCGCTGCGCACCCTGCCGCACGTGCACGAGGCCGCCGTCGTGGCGCGCGGCCCGGCCGGCGGCGACCGCGCGCTGGCGGCGTACGTGGTGCCGCACCACGGCACGGAGCTCGACGTCGCCGCGCTGCGCGAGGCGCTGGGAACGCGGCTGCCCGCGTACATGGTGCCGGCGACGTTCACCGTGCTGGACGCGCTGCCGCTCACGCCCGCCGGCAAGCTGGACCGCCGCGCCCTGCCGGAGCCCGCGTCGTCCGCGGAGGCGGCGGACGGCTACGTGGCGCCCGAGACGGACGACGAGCGCGCCATCGCGGTCGCGTGGGCGGAGGTGCTGGGCGTGGAGCGCGTGGGTGCCACGGACGGCTTCTTCGCCATGGGCGGGCACTCGCTGCGGGCCGTGCGCATCGTCACGCGCATCGACGAGCTGCTGGGCGTGCGGCTGCCCGTGTCCGCGCTGTTCGAGGCGCCCACGGTGCGCGGCCTCGCCGAGCGCGTGGCCCGCGCCCGCGAAAACGATCCCGCGCTGGAGGACCGCCTCGTCTGGCTGGAGGGCCTCTCCGAGGAGGAGGTGCTGGCCCTGCTGCAGGACGAGTAGGGAGGGGAGGAGACGCCATCCGGCGGAGTCGGGCAGTGCCGGCGGGCCGGCGAGACCCGGACGGGGCGGATGCGGGGCCGAGCCCCAGCGAAAAATCAGGTTGGTGCCGCGAAGTCGAGCCCGCGCCAAGCGAATGAATTCGCCGCTGGAGAGGCACGAAGTCCGCCTGCGCGGGACTGTCCCAGCGAAACCCCCGGCGGCGTACACCGGCGCCCGATCCTCGCATCACCTCCCTCCGCGCAGCGGGGGAGGTCGCGAGTTGACGAGCGGGAGGGGGCCTGGGGACGGGCCCCCCTCCGTCCATGGGCCATCCCGCGCGCAGTTGAAGCCTCGCGTAGTTTGCGAGGCTTTCCGCTGTCGTTGCGGCGACTTCAGTCGCTCCGTCTCGAAGCCCACTCCGCGAACAAAACCGCCCGCAACGTGGCGCAATCGAATCGAACGTGCGTCGTCCGTAAACGTTGAGACGACGGGATTGCCGAAAAGGAGTGGCGCGCGGATCGACTGGTACACGGCCGGGGAACAGAGCCACGTAAACGCCGCGCGAATTCATCCTCCGCCGTCAGGTTGGCGGATTATGGTATTTCAAAAACTGCGGCAAGTGGTTAGATTGCCCGCTCTCCACGACCGGACGGACTGCTCCTGACCCGCCCTGGCCGCGCGAGCTGGTGTGCCGCGACCGCGGGGCGCCGCATCCCCGAACCCAGGCAGTCCCTTGGCGGGAACGACGCAGCAGGCACGGGTGCCCCTTCGGCAGGTGCTGCGCGAGATGGGCCCCTTTTCGGTGATCTGGTTCGGCCAGCTGGTGTCGGGGCTGGGGTCGGGGCTCACGGGGTTTGCCCTGCCGGTGTGGATCTACCAGAAGACGGGCTCGGCCGAGGCGTTCGGCCTGCTGTTCTTCGCGGCCACGGTGCCCGCCGTGCTCATGTCGCCCTTCGCGGGCGCGCTGGTGGACCGGTGGAGCCGCAAGACGGTGCTCATCGCCAGCGACGGCATCGCCGCCGTGTTCTCGCTGGTCATCGCCGGGCTGGTGCTCACCAACCAGTTCGAGATCTGGCACCTGTTCGTGATCTCGGTGCTGTCCTCGGCCGTGGGCACGTTCTCGGAGCCGGCGTTCTCGGCCACCATGGGCATGCTGGTGCCCCGGCAGCACTTTACCCGCGCGTCGGGGCTGCTGCACACCAGCGGCGCCGTGAACGGCATCGTCACCCCGCTGCTGGCCGGCGTGCTGGTGAGCCTGATCGGGCTGGGCGGCATCATCCTGATCGACTTTGTCACCTTCCTGGTGGCCGTGGCCACGCTGGCGCGCGTGCACATCCCGCAGCCGCCGGCCAGCAACCAGCCCCGCAAGGCGCTGTTGCGCGAGGCGCACGACGGCTGGATGTTCATCCGCGCCCGGCGCGGGCTGTTCCTGCTGCTGCTGTACTTTCCGGCGGTGAACCTGTTGGGCGGCATGGTGAACCCGCTCTTCAGCCCCATGGTGCTGAGCTTTGCCACGCCGGCGCAGCTGGGCGTGGTGGTCTCGGTGAGCAGCCTGGGCATGCTGGCGGGCGGAATGCTGCTGAGCGCGTGGGGCGGGCCCCGGAACAAGGTGCGCGGCCTGGTGCTGGGGCAGCTGCTGGGCGCGGCGTCGCTCATGACCATCGGCCTGCGGCCCTCGCTGCCCCTGGTGGGCGCGGCCATGTTCATGAACCTGGTGCTCATGCCCACGTCGCAGTCGTGCAGCCAGGCAATCTGGCTGAGCAAGACGCCGCAGGAGATGATGGGCCGCGTGCTGGCCATCCGCCGCATGCTGGCCCTGTCCACCACGCCCATCGCCGCGCTGGCGTGCGGCCCCCTGGCCGACCGGGTGTTCAACCCGCTCATGCAGCCGGGCGGCGCCCTGGCGGGGAGCGTGGGGCGCGTGCTGGGCGTGGGCCCGGGGCGGGGAATCGCCCTGATGTACGTGCTCATCGCCGGCTTTTTGATGGCGATGTCGGCGCTGCTGTACGCCCATCCGCGCGTGCGGCGCCTGGAAGACGAAGTGCCCGACGCGGTCCCGGCGCGCCCCGCGCCCGAGCCCGTCATGCCCGCGCCGCAACCCGCGGCGGCGGGCGCCTGATTCCGCGGGATCGCAACCCACCCACTGAACCACAGACGTACCATGAGCAGCAGCGACCAGGAAGATACGACCATCTACACGGCCGTCGTGAACGACGAGGAGCAGTACTCCATCTGGCCGGCCGACCGTGAGCTGCCCCTGGGCTGGCGCGCCGTGGGCACGCCGGGCCTCAAGCCCCAGGTGCTGGCGTGGATCGAAGAGGTGTGGACGGACATGCGCCCCCTCTCGCTGCGCAAGAAGATGGAGGAGATGGCCGCGCAGCAGGGCCAGAACTCGTAAAGCGGCCGTACGAAGGTACGCGGTACGAAGGTACGGAGTACGAAAGTACGCGGTTCGAGGGTACGCGGGGCGGCTTGGTGCCGTCCCGCGCCCGCCTCCGCGCGCGAAATCCACACGCAAAGCAAGAGCGATGTCAGCCAGCGAGGACACGGCGGCCGCGACGCCCCTGAAGACGGTGGGCGTGGTGGGCGCGGGGGTGATGGGCGTGGGCGTGGCGCACGACCTGGCCCAGCACGGGCACCGGGTGGTGCTGCTGGACCTGTCGGAGCCGTTCCTGGAGCGCGCCCGCGCCGAGATCGAGCGCAACGTGCGCTTTCACGGCTTCTTCACCAGGCAGAAGGACGGCCCCACGCCGGCCCAGGTGCTGGAGAAGATCACCTTTACCACCGACTACGCGCCGTTCGCCGAGGCCGACTTCGTGGTGGAGAACGCCACGGAGAAGGTGCCCGTCAAGGAGCGCATCTATCCCGTGCTGGACGAGGTGTGCCCGCCGCACGCGTGCTTCGCGGCCAACACGTCGTGCATCAGCATCACGCGCATCGGCGGGTGGACCCACCGGCCGGACCGGGTGCTGGGGATGCACTTCATGAACCCGGTGCCGCTCAAGCCCGTGGTGGAGACCATCCGCGGCTTTCACACCTCGCAGCAGACCATCGACACGGCGCTGCGGCTGCTGGGGCAGATGAACAAGGAAGGCATCGTCGTCAACGACCTTCCCGGGTTCGTGAGCAACCGCGTGCTGATGATCACCATCAACGAGGCGATCTGGGAGGTGATGGACGGCGTGGCCAGCGCGGCCGACGTCGACCGCATCTTCGTCACCTGCTTCGGGCACAAGATGGGTCCGCTGGCCACGGGCGACCTGATCGGGCTGGACACCATCCTCCACTCGCTGGAGGTGCTGTACGACAGCTACAACGATTCCAAGTTCCGCCCCTGCCCGCTGTTGCGGAAGATGGTGGACGCGGGGCTGCACGGCCGCAAGACGGGCCGCGGGTTCTTTGAGTACGGCGTTCCCGGGGGAGCCCCCGCCATCGCCGCGGCGTGACGTAGAAAGTGCCGAGTGCCAAGTGCCAAGTGCCAAGTAACGGCATTCGGTCTCTCTGCACTTGGCACTTGGTACTTGGCACTAGGCACTTCTTTCCCGAGCAGACTCCGATGGACAACAAGACCAAGATCCGCGAGTTCGTGTCGCGCTTCGTCCGCGGCTACACGCTGGGCGACGGCGAGGACATCTTCGCCACCGGCTTCGTGAACTCCATGTTCGCCATGCAGCTCGTGCAGTTCGTGGAGCAGACGTTCGGCATCCAGGTGGAGAGCGAAGACCTGGAGATCGACAACTTCCGCTCGATCGACGCCATCGCGGCGCTCGTGGAGCGCAAGCAGGGCGCCGCGGTCTGACGGCCATGTCGTCCCTGGAACTGCCGCCCCCGCCCGTGGACTGGCGCCCCGGGCAGGTCGGCCTGCGCACGGGGCTGGGCCCCGCGCAGGAAGATGCGCGGCGCCGGTTCGCCGCGTGGGTGGACCGCGAGGTGGCCCCGTTCGCCGGCGCGTGGGACCGCGAGGGCGCCACGCCGCGGTCCGTCGTCGAGAAGATGGCGGCGGAGGGCTTCCTGGGCGCGGTGGTCCCCGCCGAGTTCGGCGGGGGAATGGACGCCGTGACCTTCGGCCTGCTGAACGAGGAGCTGGGCCGCGGATGCTCGTCCATCCGCTCGCTCGTCACCGTGCACAGCATGGCCTGCCACGCCGTGGCCCGCTGGGGCAGCCGTGCGCAAAAGGAGGCGTGGCTTCCGCGCATGGCGCGCGGCGAGGTCATCGGCGCGTTCGGGCTGAGCGAGCCCAACGTGGGCAGCGACGCCGCCGCCATCGAGACCACGGCCGAGCTGGACGGCGACGCGTACGTGCTGCGAGGCGTGAAGAAGTGGACCACGTACGGCCAGATCGCCGACGTGCTGCTCTGCTTCGCCAAGGCCGACGGCAAGCCGCTGGCCCTGCTGGTGGACCTGCACGCGCCCGGCGTGACGGTGCAGCCGCTCACGGTGCACGGCACCCGCGCGTCCATGATCGCGCAGATCACCTTCGACGGCGCGCGCGTGCCCCGGGAGAACCGGCTGGGCGGGCCGGGCTTCGGCCTGGGCGTGGCGCTGTCCGTCCTGGAGCTGGGGCGCTACAGCGTGGCCTGCGGATGCGTGGGCATCGTACGCGCGTGCCTGGACGCCAGCGCCGCGTACGCCGCCACACGCGTGCAGGGCGGCTCCGTCATCGGCGAGCACCAGCTGGTGCAGCAGATGCTGGCCAACATGGCCACGGACTGGCGCGCGGCGCGGCTGCTGTGCCTGCACGCCGGCTGGCTGCGCGACGAGGGCGATCCCCAGGCGGGCCGCGAGGTGTTCCACGCCAAGTACTTCGCCAGCACGGCCGCCACGCGCGCCGCCCTGGCGGCGGTGCAGGTCCACGGCGCCAACGGCCTCACGGACGACTACCCCGCCGAGCGCCTGCTGCGCGACAGCCGGGTGATGGAGATCATCGAAGGCAGCACGCAGATCCAGCAGGTGACAATCGGCCGGTGGGAGGTGGAGCGGGCGGGGAGCCCTCACCCGCTCGCCTAGGCTCGCACCCTCTCCCGCAAACTGCGCGGGAGAGGGTGTATCCTTCGAACCGGGTGATTGCCGGGTCGCGTGCATCCTGCCGAACCGACGCGCCGGTGCATACCGGCGCCCGTGCTGGGGCAGTCCGCGCAGGCGGACTTCGTGCCTTTCCAGCGGCGAATTCATTCGCTTGGCAGGGACTCCGCGCCGGCCGCTCGAACTGTGCCCGCCGTGATCCGCCGATCCCGATCTGCCGATCCCGATCTGCCGATCCCGGTCCGCCGATCCTGGTCCGCCGATCCCGGTCTGCCGATCCCGGTCTGCCGATCCCGATCTGCCGATCCCGGTCCGCCGATCCTGGTCCGCCGATCCCGGTCCGCCGATCCCGATCTGCCGATCCCGATCTGCCGATCCCGGTCCGCGGACGTGGATCCGCCGATCCCGGTCCGCCGATCCTGGTCCGCCGATCCTGGTCCGCCGATCCCGGTCCGCCGTCGTTGCGCCGCCGCGATACCGGACAGCGCCGTACCCTCAGAAGCGAATGCAGATGCGTTCTCCCCTCAACGGCTGGGCCCTCTACCCCAGCCGCAATCCGTCGGCCCGACTGCGGCTGTTCTGCTTTCCGTACGCGGGCGGCGGCGCCACCATCTTCAGCCC
>NZ_DASURI010000089.1:0-2841 GCF_036280135.1 Longimicrobium sp. | reverse complement strand
GAGCCCCGCCGCGCCCAGCGCGTGCAGCACGTCCGTGGCCTCGTCCAGGGGGTGCAGCGCGTCGGCCCCGTGCGCCCCGTCCTCCGGCTCCACGAGGGCCAGCCGGGCGCCGTGGCGGGCCAGGTACCGCGCGACGGCGTTCCCCGTCCCCCGCAGGCCGCCCGTGACGACCCACGCGCCCTGGCGCAGGCGCGCCGATGGGGACAGGTCCGGCTCCGCCGCCACCTCCAACAGCCGCGCCGTCCACCGGCGGCGGCCGCGATACGCCGCCTCCACGGCGCCGGGCGCGGCGCGCACGGCATCCGCCACCTCGGCCAGCAGCAGGTCCGCGGGGACGGGGCCGGCGGCAAAGTCCACGGCGCGGCAGTGCAGGCCGGGCCGCTCCTCCGCGGCGCCCCGCACGCCGCCCGTCAGCAGGGCGCGGGCGGGGTGGACGAGCTCGGGGCCCAGCACGGGCTGCGCGCCCGCCGTCGCCACCGTGACGGAGGCGCCCTCCGGAAGCAGCCCCGCCGTGGCCGCCGCGTCCAGCCAGTGCAGCAGCGCCCGCGCGACGGGCGACGGGTCCGCGCCGTCGTCCTCCAGCCCCCACAGGTGCAGCGTGTGGACGGGCCCGTCCGCGCCGCGCAGGGCCCCCGCCAGCCGCGCGAAGTCCTCGCGCGCGCCGGGGCGCACGGTGAAGGCGCCGGCCCCTTCCGCGTAGTCGGCGCCGGCCGCGACGCGCACGACGTCCGCCCCCAGCGCCCGCAGGCCGTCCAGCACGGCCGCTCCTTCCGCGCCCGTGAACGCCACGATCCGCCGGCCCGCCAGCGCGTCCCCAACGGGACGGCGAGGCGCGTCGCACTGGCGCCACTCCGGTGCGTACACCCACCGCGACGCCGGCTGCAGAGCGTCCTCCGTCGCCCCTACCGGGGCGTCCGCCGCGACATCCAGCCAGTAGCGGCGCCGCTCCATGGGATGGCCGGGGAGCGCCACGCGGCGTGCGTCCGTCCGCGGCTGCCCGGTCCAGTCGATCGCCACGCCGGCCGCCCACAGGTAGCCCAGCGCGCCCTCCATGGCCGCTTCGTCGCGGTCCGCGTCGGTCGACAGCGACGCCGTGACGCGCGGCGCGCCGGAAAGCCGCGCCCAGTCGCCCAGCTGACCGGCGCCCATCTCCAGCAGCACGGGCTCCGCGCCGTCCTCGCGCACGCGGGCCACGGCGCGGTCGTAGCGCACGGGCGAAACGAGCGCCTCGGCCCAGTACGCGGCGGACTGCGCCTGCTCCGGCCGCAGCCACTCGCCCGTGGCGCCGGAGACAAGCGGCACCCCGGGCGCGCCGCGGCGCGCGGCGGAAACGGCCGACGCGAACGCGTCGCGGATGCCGGCCAGGGCCGCGCAGTGCATGGGGCGGCGGACGTCCAGCGGCCGGCTGATTCCGCCTTCCGCGCGGACGCGGGCCGCCAGCGCGTCCAGCGCCGCCGTCGTCCCGCAGACCACCGTCGAGTGTGTCGCGTTGTGCGCGCTGACCCACAGCCCGCCCGCGGCGAGCTCCGCGACCAGGGCGCGGACGCGATCGGCATCCATCGTCACCACGCGCGCGCCCGACTCCGGCAGCCCGTCGACCAGCCTGGCGCGCTGGAGGACGAGGCCCAGCGCGTCCTCCAGGGAAAAGACGCCGGCCGCGCACGCCGCCGCCAGCTCGCCCAGGCCGTGGCCCAGGACGGCGCGCGGCTCCACGCCCCGCGCGCGCCACGCCTGGGCCAGGGCCCAGCCGACGGCAAAGACGGCCGCGTCCGCGTACGCCGTCTCGCGCAGCAGCTCCGGCCGGTCGCCGTGCAGCGCCGCGCGCAGGTCCATCCCCGCGCGGGCGCGCAGCACGTCCGCGCAGCGATCGAACGCGGCGCGGAAGTCCGCGTCGCGCCGGTACAGCGCGCGCGCCGTCCCGTTCGTCACGGAGCCGGCGCCGGGGAACGCGAAGACGACGCCCGGGTCCGTCGCGGGCGCCTCGAACGTGGCCACGGCGGGCGTGTGGGGGCGGCGCAACCGGGCAACGGCCTCCGCCACGTCGCGGGCGGCAAAGGCGCGGCGGTGGGAGAAGACGCGGCGTCCCTGCTGCAGCGTGAACGCCACGTCCGCCAGGCGCAGCTCCGGGTGCGCCTCCAGGTGCGCGGCCAGCGACGCGCTCAGCCGCTCCAGGGCGATGGACGTCCGCGCGGAGAGGACGATCGTCTCCGGATCCGACGCGGGTGCGGAAGGCGCGGGGCGGGCCGGCGCCTCTTCCAGGATGACGTGCGCGTTGGTGCCGCCCACGCCCAGCGCGCTGATGCCGGCGCGGCGCGGAAAACCACCCTGCCGCTCCCATGGAGACAGCCGCGCGTTGACGTAGAAGGGCGAGGCGTCGAAGTCGATGGCGGGGTTGGGCGCCTCGTAGTGCAGGCTGGCGGGGATCTGCCCCGCGTTCATGGCCAGCACCGTCTTGATGACGCCCGCCACGCCGGCCGCGCAGTCCAGGTGCCCCACGTTGCTCTTGACGGAGCCGATGGCGCAGTAGCCGCGCGCGTCCGTGTCGAAGGCGCGGGTGAGGGCCGTGATCTCGATGGGATCGCCCATGGACGTGCCCGTGCCGTGCGCCTCGATGTAGGTGATGCTCTCCGGCTCCACGCCCGCCACGGCCTGCGCCATGGTGATGACGTCGATCTGCCCGTCCACGCTGGGCGCCGTGAAGCCCACCTTGTTGCTGCCGTCGTTGTTGAGCGCCGAGCCCAGCATGACGGCCAGCACGCGGTCGCCGTCGGCCAGGGCGTCGCTCAGGCGCTTGAGGACCACCACGCCCGCGCCGCTGCCGGGGACGGTGCCCTGCCCCTT
>NZ_DASURI010000088.1:0-2122 GCF_036280135.1 Longimicrobium sp. | reverse complement strand
AGGTCGGCCACGTCGCAGCGGCGCAGGGCATCTTCCACCGCGCGGCGGTCCGTGTCCCCTTCGCGGCGCCAGGCGCCCAGGTGCGGGTAGCGGCCCATGGCCACCATCTCCCGCACGCTCATGGGAAAGACGGCTTCCTCGCCCTGCGGCACCACGCCCACCTCGCGGGCCAGCGCCTCGCGCCCCCACGCCGTCAGCGGCCGGTCCTGGAATTCCGCCGATCCGGACGAGGGCTGCAGGATGCCGAGCAGGAGCCGCAGCAGCGTGGACTTGCCCGATCCGTTGGGTCCCAGGACGGCCGTCGTGGCGCCGGCGGGGATCTCCAGGGAGAGATCGGCGACGGCGGGGCGGGTGGATTCCGGGTACCGGTACGTGAGCCCGGCGCAGCGCCATCCGCTCGTCACGCGCCCCTCCTGCGCAGCAGCCAGATGAAGAACGGCACCCCCACGAACGCCGTCACCACGCCGATGGGCAGCTCCGTGGGCGCGGCGGCCGTGCGCGCGACGGCATCGGCGAGGACGACGAACGTGGCGCCCATCAGCACGGACGCGGGGAGCAGAAAGCGGTGGTCCGCGCCCCACAGCATCCGCGCCACGTGCGGAATCACCAGCCCCACGAAGCCGATCACGCCGCTGGCCGCCACGGACGCCGCCGTCAGCAGCGAGGCCACGCCGTACGCGATGAGCTTTACGCGCTCTGTACGCACGCCCAGGTACGCCGCCGTCTCCTCGCCGATGGCCAGCAGGTTCAGCGGCCGCGCCAGGGCCAGGAGGACGACGAGCGCGGGCACCGCCGCCAACGCCAGCGCGCCGATGCTGCGCCAGGTGGCGCCCGCGAAGCTGCCCATCATCCAGAAGATGGCCGCACGGAATGTCTCCGTCCGCGCGAAGGTGAGGATGAGCATGATGCAGGCGTTGAAGAACGCGCCCGCCACCACGCCGGCCAGCAGCAGCACGCGCGTGTCCAGCGTTCGCCCCACGGAGACGCCCACGCGCATCACGAAGACGATGGCGCCGATGGCCCCCGCCAGCGCCGCCAGCGAGACGATGCCGCTGCTGGCCAGGGCGCCGGTCAGGACGATGGCCGTCGCCGCGCCCACGGCCGCGCCGCCGCTCACGCCCAGGATGAACGGCTCCGCCAGCGGGTTGCGCAGCAACGCCTGGAACACGGCGCCGCTGGCCGCCAGGCTGCCGCCCACGAGGGCCGCCAGCACGGCCCGGGGCAGGCGCAGCTTCTGGACGATGGAGACGGTCGTGGGGTCGCCCACGCCGCGCACGCCGTCCACCACCTCGCGCGTGGTGAGCGGCACGGCCCCCACGCGCACGCCCAGCACGAGCGCGGCGAGCACGGCGGCCGCGAGCAGCATCAGCCGAAGTGCGGGCTTCACGGGGCCGCCGTCCCCGGGCGCACGGCCGGCGGAGCCGAGGTCAGCTCCGGGTGAAGCGCGTCGCGCAGGGCCCGCGCGGCCTCGCCCAGGCGCGGACCGGGGCGGTTGACGACGGCCACGGGCACCTCGGCTACGCGCGTCCCCGGCCGCGCCGTCAGCTCGCGCCAGCCGGGCGTCGTCCGCAGCGCGTCGGCGGAGAACTCCGCCCCCGCGCCGCTGGGGATGACCACCACCTGCGGCCGGCGGCTCACGATCTCCTCTACGGACACCTGCGGCCACTCCTGCTTCATGTCCTCGAACGCGGGCCGTCCGCCGGCCACGCGGACGAGCTCGGAGAGAAAGGTGGACGGCCCCGCGACCATGGGCGGGTCCACCCACGCCACGTAGACCACGGACGGCGCCGGCCGCCCCGCCACGGAGCGGCGTACGGCGTCCAGCTCCGCGCGGACGGACGCCGCCACGCTGTCCGCCTGCGTCCGGCGCCCGGCGAGCGTGCCCAGGTTGGCCAGCGCGCGAAAGACGTCCGCCGTGTCCTGCGCGGCCAGGCCGTAGACGGGAATGCCCAGCTCGCGCAGCCGCGTGCGCAGCGCCGCGTCACCCTGCGTCTCGAAGCTGATGACGAGGTCCGGGCGCAGCGACGCCAGCGTCTCCAGGCTGGGGTCCAGCCCTCCGCCCACGGAGGGCAGCGACGCCAGCGCGGAATCCGTGTCGAAGTCCGTGCGGCCCGCCAGCAGC
>NZ_DASURI010000087.1:0-10910 GCF_036280135.1 Longimicrobium sp. | reverse complement strand
CCCTTGCCGCGCTCCTTGCCGCCGCCGCGTGCGGAGGGGGCGGATCGCCCACCGGACCCGCCTCCGACGGCGCGCGCACCTCGCTGGACCACGCCCAGCTCACGCTTACCGCCATCGGCGAGACGGGCGCGCTGGCGGCGTCCGTGAACGGGCAGCCGGCCGCGTCCGTGGCCCTGCGCCTGGCGGACGAGTCGCGCTGGCTGCACGACGTGCCCGTGCTGGACGAGGCCGCCCTGGCGCAGGGACGCATCGTGGCCCGCGCGCCCGGCACGGCCCAGGTGGACGTGAGCGCCCCCGGCGCGGCGCCCGCCCGCGCCACGGTGCGCGTGTCGCCGGCGCGGCCCGTGGCGCTCTCGGCCGCGGCGGCGGGCGACACGGTGGTCGTGCGCGGCTTCGGCATGGACCGGGCGGGGGCGCTGACGGTCGGCGGGCACGCGGCGCGGGTCGTGTCGGCGGACAGCGCCACGCTGCGGGCCGTCGTGCAGGCGGACGCCACGGGCTGCGTCAGCGGTTCCCACGCGGAGGCCGTGGCCCTGGCGGGGGCCGACGCCGCGCAGCCGCTCACGGTGCGGCGCGGGCGCGCGGGCGAGCTGGCGCCGGCCATCGGCGTGCCCCTGCGGCTGGACGCGGCCCAGGCCCGCTGCCTGGTGCTGGCCCCCGCGGCCGGCGCGCAGTACGCGCTGGCGTTCCTGGATCCGCGCCGGGTGCGCGCGGCGCGCTCCGGCCCGGAGGGCGCCGCCCCGTCCGCCCTGCAGTACACGGTGGCCGTGGCCGAGGCGGGGAGCACGGCGCCCGCGCTGAACCGCGTATCCGCCTCCGTTGCCGCCACGCCGGGACACGCGCCCCGCACGGCGGCGTACGCGGGGAGCCCCGCGGCCCGCACGGCGCCCTGGCGCGAGGGCGACCGCTTCGAGCTGCGCGAGGCGGGTGTCGCGCCCGTCCCCGCGCGGGTCGTCCGCGTCTACGGCGGGCACCTGGTCTTCGCCATCGCCGAGGGCGAGCAGCCGGCCGGCGGGACGGATGCCTGGATCGCCCACGCCGACAGCGCGTTCGCCATGCTGGTGCAGCACGGGTATCCCCTCCTCGAGCGGGCGCTCACGTCCCAGCGGCCCGTGAGCAGCGCGGCGGCGGGGCAGCTGCTGGTCGTCGCCCGCCGCGAGAACAGCGCGTACCTGGGCGCCAGCGTCACCGTCCCCGCGGACGGCCGCGCGTATCCGTACACGCTCGTCAACAGCGCGTACGCCTTTACGGCCGCGGGCCTGCTGCGCACCCTGGCGCACGAGGTGACGCACGCGTGGCAGACGGCGTGGGCATCGGAAACGCGGCCGGCGGGCACGCTGGGCACGGGCGCCCCCGCGTGGGCCGTGGAGGGCAACGCCGACCTGCTGGCTTGGACCACGCTGCGCCGCGCGCTGGGCATCGGCGCGGGGGAGAACTGGGAGTGGGCCGGCCGGCTGGGCGACGCGCGGCTGGCGCCCTACGCCCTGCTGGCGGCCGGCGCCCGCGGCGACCTGACGGCGGGCTACGCCAGCAGCGCGTCGTTCCAGGCGGACCTGGCGCTGCGCCTGGTGGGCGGGGGGATGTCGGAGGAGGACGCGCTGGCGGAGGTGAGCCGCGGCGCGCTGGAGGGATGGTACGGCTGGGACCCCGCCGGGGCGCGACGCGCGGGGCTGGCGGGGCGGATGGGCGCGCGGCTGCCCGGGTGGGAGCCCGAGACGGCGCTGCTGGGCTGGGCGCTCAGCCAGGCCGCCGACGACCTGACGGCGAACGCCGCCCTGCAGAACCCCATGTTCGCCCGGGTGAGCACGGCGGCGGGCGACGCGGGGCTGGGCTGGCTGCCGTCGGCCACGCTGCGCAGCGGGGGGCAGGCCGTCCGGGCGGACCCCGCGGCCCAGGCGTCGCTGGCCGGCAACGCGGCCACGGTGGCCGCGCGCTACGGCAGCCCGGGCTACGTGCTCATCGAGGACGACGGGTTCGGCGGCGCGTACACGCTCTCCGCCACGGCTGACGGCGCGCCCCTGGACGCCGCCTGGATGCTCGTCCGCATCCGCTGATCCGCATCCGATCAGATTCTTCGAGGACGGACGAAACAGCATTCTCACACGGGGCCTTCGGCCAACGGAGTCAACGGTAACTGATCAAAAACCGTTAACCCCGTTGGCCGAAGGCCCCGTGTGCAATCCTTCCGTACAGCCTTCCCCGCGACGAGGATTCTGCCATGCTACCGGATCCGGAAAGGCAATTGTTTCCTGAGGGGCCCTCACGGGTTCGACCCGTGCAGGAGGCGTGCGGCCCCGGAGGATCTTCTCGCCCTGGCAAGGACCCCGTCCAGTAGCGAAGTCCCTGCCCCGCGGAGAAGATCCTTCGGTCGCGCCCATCGTCTCGTGAACGGGCGAGTCCTGCGCAGGCGCTCCCTCAGGAAATCAACGCCGATGCGCGGTGTTCATGCGGATTGGGGATACGCGAGAGGCCGGCCCCGGTGATCGGGGCCGGCCTCCTGCGTGTGAGAATCGTCGCCGATCCGCTCAGGCGGCTTCCAGCGCGGAGGCATCGGCGGAGGATGGGAGGGGGATGGCATCCATCACCCACTCCGCCAGGCGCGGCAGCAGCGACGCGTCCTTGCGCATGGAGCCCGATCCGCCGGACACGCGCGCGCCGTCTTCCAGCGTGGCCGCCGGAAGCGAGCTCACCAGGACGCACGGCAGGTGCGCGTACGCGGCCATCCGCCGCAGCTCGGCGCAGACGGCGAACCCGTCGCGGCCCGGCATCTCCACGTCCAGCAGCACCGCCGCCGGCACCTCGGGCGACGACGCCGCCCACTCCAGCAGCGCATCGCCCGTGGGAAAGCGCGTCATGCGGTAGCCCAGGGCTTCCAGCCAGGCGCACACCACGTCGGCGTGCGCGTCGTCGTCATCCGCCAGGGCGATCAGCGGGGCTCCTGCGTACTGCATTTCCTGCTCGCTTCCAGGTGGTGCCGCGGCGTGACGGATGCGCGCCGCGCGTTGCGTCGTGGACGTGTAACGTACGAGGGGGACCGGCCTCGAACAACGGCGCGGCCTCAGGGCTCACGCGAGAGGCGGCGGCGCCAGAAGGTGCCCGCGTCCGTCAGCAGCCCCTCCGTGAAGCGGATGCCCAGCGTGGCGTAGAAGCCCTCGCCGCCCTGCGCCGCGAAGTCGGGGTCCACCAGGTCGCCAAAGCGGTAGCCCGCCTCCAGCTCCAGCCCGCCCGCGCCCGCCACCAGGGCCGGCGCCAGGTTCCAGCGGCTGGCCTGGCCCCGGGCATCCACCAGCAGGCGGCCGTCCAGGCGCACGCGGAAGCGCTCGGTGAGCCGCTGGTCCGCGCGGGCGCCGGCAAAGTGCGCCAGCGAGCCCAGGTCCGTGATGCCCGCCACGCTGTCGCTGCGCAGCGACCAGCGCGTGGCCCAGCGCCCCGCCAGCTCCGTGCCGGGGCGCAGGGCCCACACGGCGTCCATGGCGCCGATGAGGCGGCGGTCGTCGCCCGCGCCGGAGAGCAGGCCCGTGGTGCCGCCCAGGGGACCGGCCGTCCGCCGCCACTCCAGCTTGCCCAGCAGGTTGAGCGCGTCCGTGCCCACGGGGCGGAACGCCAGGCCCAGGAGCGAGCGGTCGCGGCGGCTGTCCAGGGTGCCGCCCGCGAGGTCGCTGCGCTCGTCGCGCAGCCAGTCGTGACGGGTGAGCACCACCATCCCGCGGCCCAGGGGCGCGTCGCCCGCCAGGTCCCAGCGGTAGCCGCGCGTCTCGGCGCCGCCGTGCACCTCGGCGCGGGCGCTGAAGCGCGGCGTGGTGTCGGAGGGCAGCCACTCCAGCCCGGCCCCGGCCGACCAACGGTCGCGCTCGGCCTGGGCAAAGGGCAGCGCGCGGGCGGGGTCCAGCAGCGGCGCCCGGCTCAGGCCAAAGCGGCGCTCGTACATCCCCGTGGCCGCCCAGCCGCCGGCGATGGCCAGGCGATGGCTCCACCCCAGCACGGCGGAGTGGTTGGCCCGGCCGTCGTCCGCCCGCTCCAGCCCGCCCCACAGCTGCCCGCCAAAGAAGCGGTCCGTGCGCAGGTTGAACGCCGACAGCCCGTACGTGAACGACGAGTCGCCCTCCACGCTCACCCAGCGGTGGCTGGCCTCGGCCCGCACGCCCTCCCAGACGCGGTACGACGCGCCGATGCCCAGCTGGTTGGGGCGCGACAGGGGCAGGTCCTCGTCGCGCGACACGTTGCGCACGCCCTCCACCCACACGTCCATGTCGGGCGTGAGGGCCATGGTCACCTTGCCCAGGGCCGCCCGCGACGAGGCGGCGCCCTGGCCGTCGGCGCTCATGCCGCCCTGGGCCGTGAGGGCGCGGCCGGCCACCCGCTGCTCCACGCTCAGCAGCGTGTTGGCGCGCTCCACCTCGTACCCGTCAAAGCGCTGGCGCTCGTGCGTGAGCCGCAGGCGCGAGCCCCGGGCCACGCGGGCGTCGGCCGTCAGCCGCAGCTCGCGGACGCCGGCGGCCAGGCGCGGGTCCGTGCCCGGCGCGAACCCGGCGCCCACCCGCAGCCACTCGGCACCCACGCGGGCCCGGTCGTCCGGCAGCGTCCATGACAGGCTGGCCACCCCGGCCATGGCGGACGAGTCGGGGCGGATGGAGCGCAGCAGCTCGCCGCCCAGGGCCAGCCCGCCGCGGCGCAGGTGCAGCCCGCCGCCCACCAGGTTGCGGTCGGATGACTCCACCACGCCCTCGCCCGCGTCGTGCACGCCCATGAGCGACACGCGCACGGAGTCGAAGCCGGGGGCGTGGATGACGCGCAGGGCGTCCAGGTCCATCCGCAGGCCGCCCACCAGCCGCCGCTCGCCGCCGGAGCGGCGCTCGATCATGGCGACCACGTAGATGGGGTTGCCGGCCGCGTCCGCCGCGGGGACGGGGTGGTTGAGCAGCACGTCGCCCGTGGCGTAGTCGATCTGGTAGTCCGCGAAGCGCGCCAGCTCCTGCCGGGCGATCACGCGGGCCGCGTTGTCCAGGGCGCGGATCTCGATGGCCACGCGCTCCGTGCCGGGGCGAATGCCGCCGCCAAAGCGGTACGGACCGCTGGTGCCCTCGCCGCGGCGCTGCTGCTGGCTGAGCACCTGGTCCGTGACGCTGCCGTAGCCGCGCCAGGTCACGGCGCCCGTCGTCATCCGCCCGCTCACGCCCGTCAGCGCGCGCTGGTACAGGCCCAGGCGCCCGTCGCCGCCGAACTCCGCCGTGCGCACGTCGCCCAGCTCCACCCAGTCAAAGCCGTGCTCCACGCGGGCCGAGACCGTCTGCGTGGCGCCGGCCAGCACGCGCCGGTCGCTGCCGTCGCCCAGGGTGGGGTAGCGGGCCTCGTCCAGCGGGTCGTATCCGCCGCCAAAGAACTCGTTCTCGTCGGCGCCGGCGCGGCGCGAGTCCCAGGTGACGCTCACCGAGGTCTCGCGGCCCACGGCGCCGCGGGCCGTCACGCTGCCGAACGCCCGGGGCGCCGCGCCCACGCCCACCTCGCCCGCGCCCGTCACGATCAGGGGGCGAATGCTGGGCAGCACGTGCAGGGGTACGGCACCCTCCGCGTCGCCCGAGGCCAGCCGCAGCTCGCCCACGCCCACCTCGTGGCCGGGGCGCACGCGCAGCTCCGCCCATCCGTCCGGGCCCACGGCGGCCTGCACGCCCACGGAGGCCACGTCGGCGTCGCCGCCCTCCAGCTGGGCCAGGCCGGCCTCGGCCGTCACCATGGCGCCGCCCGCCAGGGGCACGCCCCACTCGTCCAGCACGCGAACCCGCACGGCCGTGCGCTCGCGGGCGTCGGCGCGCAGGGGCACGGGCTGGGCGGGGAGCTCCAGCCGGGCCGGCTCGCCGCTGCGGTGCACGGCCACGCTGTCCCAGCGCACGTTGCCGAACGAGTTGGTCATGGACGCGCGCAGGCGGTGCGGGCCGGGGGCCAGCTCCACGCCCACGAAGTCCATCCGCCCGTCGGGCCGCAGGGTGCCCTGGCCAATCTGCCGCGCGCCGTCGAAGAGGCGGACCTCCGCGCCGGGCTCGCCCAGCAGGCCCACGTACAGGCGGTTGGACGAGACGACGGCACCGTCCGCCGGGCTCACCACGCGCACCACGGCCCCCGTGGCGAACGTGCCGGCCGCTTCTTCCGCGCGCTCCCCCGCCGTCCGCAGGGGCGCCACGCGCGCGGCGGGGACGGAGTCGGCCGGGGCGGCGGATGCGGGAGCGATCGAGTCCGTCGCCCCATTACCGCCCCGCGCCGTCACGGCGGACTCGGTCGATCCGGCAGACGCAGCGGATTCGGTCGATCCGGTCGATCCGGCGGACTCGGCCGATGCGGTGGACGCGGCCGATCCGCTCGACCGGGCGGACTCGACGGGTCCAGCCGATTCGCCGGCTCCAGCGCCAGCGGCCGATGCGATCCGCGCGACGGAATCCACCGCGACGCGCGGCGAGACGGCGTCACCGGCCGCGTCACGGGTCCCGGCGATGTGCGCCCGGTGGGCGGCCGGGGTCTCGGGCCGGCCGCAGGGGTCGGGCTCGCCGGCGGCGGCCAGGCGCTCGGCCGCCTCGACGGCGTCCGCCTCCGTCCACGCCGTCGCGGCGCGCGCCGCCTCCACGCCCGTCCGCGCCGGCGCCGAGGACGCATCCGCCGTCGTCGTCTCTTCCACGCGCGGCCGGGCCATCGCCGGGGAGGGGATGGCCGGCGTGCGCGCGTCATCCGTATCCGCCGTCGTCCCCGTCGTGCCGGCCGCGGTCGTGACGGGTGCCGTCGTCGTCCGCGTGGACGGAGCGGGGGCCGTCGTCATCGGCTCCGCCGTCGTCATCCCCGCCGCCGTCGTCGCGACGGACGCGGAAGAGGAGATCGAGGCAGCGCCATCCGTCGTCGTCATCCCCTGCGCGGGCGCGGCGGAGAGGCCGCCGGCGCGGGGGACGAGGCGGAAGTCGGCGCGGGGCAGCGTCCACCCGTCCAGGCGCACGCGGACGATGACGTCGGAGCGGCGCGCCACGCCCATGCCGGCGGGGACGCCCAGGGTGTCGATCCGCAGGGCGTGCGAGCCCGTGCGCAGGTTGGGGAACGAGTACCGGCCCTCGGCGTCGGTGACGACGACCTCGCCGTCCTCGCTCCAGATCTCCACGCTAGGCACGCCGCGCTCGCCGCCGTTCTGCCGGCCGTCGTCGTCCGCGTCGAACCACACCTTGCCCACCACCACGCGCTGCTGCATGGCGAACCCGCGGCGCACGCGCACCCAGGCGCTCGTGGGCGCGCTGGCCACGGCGCCACCCTCGGCCGTGGCCGTCACGCGGTTCTCCACGGCCGTCGCGCGGCCGGGGGAAACGAGGGTGACGGCGTAGCGGACGACGTGCTCCGTGCCGGGCGCCAGGGGGCCGTTCCACCACACGGTCAGGGCGCGGCCCTCCACGCGGGCGCTGTCGGCGCCGGCCAGGTGCTGGGGCAGGTAGCGCACGCCCTGGGGCAGCGTGTCGTGCAGGACGATGCCGGCCAGGGGCGCCAGCCCCTTGTTGCGCAGGGTGACGGCGTAGGGCACGGCATCGCCCAGGCCGGCCTCGAGCACGCCGGCCGTCTTGGTGACCTCGAGCTCGTCGCCCTGGAACGGCAGCACCTCCAGCCCCGCGGCCGCGGCCGTGACGGCCGCCGCGTTGGCGCCGCGCAGGGTGGCGTGGTTCACCAGCAGGGTGTCGCCCTCCGCGCGCGCCGTGGCGCGGGTAACCAGGAGCAGGGCGCCCGCCTGCCCGGCGGCGATGGTGCCCAGCCGCCAGCGCAGCACCTGTCCGTCCACCTCGGGCTGCACGTCGGCGGAAACGAACGTCAGCCCCGCGGGGAGCGTGTCCACGAGGACGGCGTCGCGCACGGGCACGGTGGCCGCGGCGTTGGACCAGGTGAGGCGAAAGCGCACCTCCGCGCCCAGCGGCACGCGCGTGTCGCCCACGATCTCCTTCTCGATCGTGAGCTCCGGCGAGGCGATGGTCACGGGCACGGCGGGCGAGGCCACGGCCACCGTGTCGCCCTCGTTCTCGCCCAGGCGGTAGCGCAGCGTGGCCACGTTGGTGAGCGAGGCGGTGGCGTCGGCGCCCACCACGGCCCGCAGGGTGACGGTCCCGGCCGCGGCGGGGAGCAGGTCGCCCAGGACCACGTGGATGGTCTCGCGGCCGTCGGCGCCGCGCTCCACGGTGCCCGCGTCGGCGTCGGCCGCGTCCGTGAGGGACGTGCCGTTCAGCCGCAGGGAGCCGGGAACCAGGCGCAGCCCCGCGGGAAGCGGGTCGGCCAGGGTGGCCGTCGGGGCCGCCGCGTCGCCGCGGTTGGCCCAGGACAGCGTGTAGGTAAGGGTGTCGCCCGGCGTGGCCTGCGCGTGGTCCACGGCCTTGCCCACGGTTACCGCGGGAAGGGGGCGATGCACGTTGATCTCGTCGCGCACGGTGGCGAGCACCGCGGCGTCCATCCCGCTGACGGCACGGACGGTCACGCTCACGGCCGGGTCGTCCGGCGCGTCGGCGGGCACGTCCACCACCAGCAGCAGCGCGGCCGAAGCGCCGCGCGCCAGCGGGAGGGGGCCCGTCACGGGCGTGTCGCCCGCGCCGAGCACCCCATCCCCGTCCAGGTCCAGGTAGAGCGCGAGGCCCCACCCGGCCGGGCCCGCCGTCTCCAGGGAGAAGCGGTCGGGGCCCGTCCCCGTGTTCTGCAGCTGGTGCGAAAGCACCCGGCGCTCGCCCGGACGGGCGGTCGCCTGGCGCGGCGGGGCCAGCGTCACCCCCGCCGAAAGCTGAAGCACGACGGTCGCCGTGGCCGTGTCGCCCCCCGCGTGCGCCACGCCGCCCACCTCGTACGTCACGGTGGCGCGGTTCACCACGGGCAGGGAGTCGGGGACCTGGGCGGCGGCGTGGGCCGCCGTCCCCAGGACGAGCAGCAGGGCGCCCGCGAGCCCCCGCCAGGCCGTAGCCTGGCGGTGCCCGCGGTCACCCGCGCCCGAGCGCATCGAGAAGAAGCGCATCCCCTGGATCCCTGAGCGTTTCGTTTGAGTGCCGTTACTTGATCCGCACCCGGATCCAGAAGTACCGGCTGGCGCTGGTGGCCAGGGTACCGCTGAGCGAGGCGGAGACGGTGCCGGCGGACTCGTTGATGGTCCAGCCCGTCGCGTCGGTGGACGTGGAGACGTACGTCACCTCGGCCGGCAGCACGTCGCTCACGGCCACCGTGCTGGCGGCGGCGCCGCCCGTGTTGGTGACGGTGATGCGGTACTGGATGTACTCGCCCGGCAGCACGCGGTCCGACGCCGTGATGGCCGTCGTCTGGTTGTCGCGGAACGCCGCCTTGGCGATGGAGAGCGCCGCGCGCACCACCGTGACGGTGTAGTTGCCCGGGTCGCTGATGCTGGCGTTGTTGGCCGACGTGGCCGTCAGGATCAGGTCCTGGGTGGTGCCCGCCGCCACGTTGCCCACGGTGTAGACCACGTTCACGGTGGTGTTGCCGCCCGCCGCGATGGTGGCCGAGCTGCCCGTGCCGGCCGTGCCGTTCACCGAGACGATGGTGATGGCCGAGCCGCTGCCCGTGCTGCCCGTGAGGGTGAAGTTGTCGCTGGCGTTACCGTTGTTGGTGACGGTGAACACCGCGGTGTACTGCGTGCCGTTGCTGGGCAGGCGCTGCACCGTGCCGCCGTCGGGCGTGGTGCTCACGGCCGCCGCCACGGGCGGGATCACGTTGGTGGACGACGTGTCGCTCGTGGTGGGCGTGCGGCGCGAGGTGGCCGTCATGCTCACGGGCGTCGTCTGGCCGCCGCGGCCCGGGGCCACGGTGTAGACCACGGTCACCGTCACGCTGCTGCCGGCCGGGATGGGCGTGGCGGCCAGGGCCACGTTCAGGTCGTTGAGCGTGGGGTACACGGTGCTGCCCAGCTTGTAGCCCGTCACCGTCACGCCCGTGCCCACCGTAAAGGCGGCCGTGACGCTGTCCACGCCGTTGCCGGAGTTGGTGACCGTAAAGGCCAGCTCGTTGCCCGTGCTGGGCGACACCGGCGTCACCGTGGTGGGCGACGACACGTCGGGCGCGGCCAGGAAGCCCACCGTGACGGAGGCGCTGGCGCTGACGGACGAGTACGTGTTGCTGTTGGCGTCGGTCCAGCTGGCCGTCGCCGTGTTGGTGATGGTGGTGCCTTCCGGCGTGGGGCCGGCTTGCGCCGCCGCGCGTCCGGGCACCGCGAGCGGGGCCAGGAGCAGCGCCGCGAGCGCGGCACGTCTCAGGACGTGTGTCATCTCAGGGGTCCTCTACGGGGAGTGAGGGGGTTAGCGCCCGCTCGTGGCGGGTGCGGGGGTGCCCGCGCCTACGCGGGCATCGAACTCGGCGACCACGGTGGCGCCGGGAGCAACGTTTCCGTCCACCGTCCAGCGGACGTGGGTGTAGCGCTCGGGGGCGACGGGGCGGCGCACGCGCTGCCCGTCCACGACCACCTCCTCCATCGGCTGCGCCGAGAAGGTGCGGCCGCCGTCGGCCGAGTACTCCAGGCGGGCGTCCGTGCGGTCGGCGCGGGCCGAGCCGCCCACGAAGCGCATGCCGGGAGCGAGCGGGTTGGCCAGCGTCACCCCGCGCACGGCGCCGGGCGTGACGTTGGTAAAGACCAGGCGGTAGCGAACCAGGTCGCCGGGGCGGGCCCGGTCGTCGCGCCGCTGGCCCTGGGGCGCCTGGGCGGCCGTGCGGTTGGTGGCCGTCACGGTGAACGCCTGGCGGGGCCCTCCCTGCTGCGCCGCGGCGGGCGTCGCCGCGGCCACGAGCAGGGCCAGGAACAGGGCAAGGCGAGTCAGGTGCTTCATCGATCCCTCACGGGAACAGGGTGAACCGCGGCGGCCCACCCGCGGGCCGCGTTCTGCGTGCAACTCCATCCAACCAGGCTTCCATCGACCGAA
>NZ_DASURI010000086.1:0-4882 GCF_036280135.1 Longimicrobium sp. | reverse complement strand
CCGACCTGGCCGATCTTGAGGGCGTGCTGGAGTCGCTGATGGCGCGCGAGCCGGAGCCGTTGGTCGCGCGGCTCGCCCGACGCGCGGGGCAAAAGGAAGTTCGCTACGCCCACCTGCTCGCCGGCGAGCCATCCCCGGCGGACATGGCCGCGATCGCCGAGGATCGACCGATCTCCACCCATCGCGCGGACGCGGAGGACGATCGCGTCGCGGCCCTGGAGCAGACGGTGGAGGAGTTGCGCGCGGAGGTCGCCTCCATCCGCGCCGAGTTGGACGAACTCCGCTCTCTCGCGCGGGGTGCGTGAGCGTCGGACGATCAGTCGAAAATCCGATGATTCCGACGATCAAAGGGCCGCCCCGGTGCACCGGGGCGGCCTTTTCTGGGGCAGTCCGCGCAGGCGGACTTCGCGATTTTCCAGCGGCGAATTCATTCGCTCCGGCGGGGGATCGGGCCCCGGCTCACGCCCGCAGCCGCTCCACGTGCTCGCGGAGGAGGCGCAGCGCCAGGTCGATCGTGCGCCGGTGCGTGCGAAAGGAGAGCGCGGCCATCCGCAGCGTGAACCGCCCGTCCACCGTGACCGACGACAGGAACACCCGCCCGTCGTGCCGCATGGCCTCCACCAGGGCCTCGTTCAGCGCGTGGACGCGCTCCGGGTCCATGCCCGCCGGCGCCCAGCGAAAGGTCACGATGGACAGGTCCGGCTCCGGCCCCACCTCGAACCCCAGCGCCCGCGCCTCCGCGCGAAAGTAGCGCGCCAGCAGCAGCTTTTCCTCCAGCGCCGCGCGAAACGGCCCCACGCCCACCAGCACCAGCGGCAGCCACATCCGCAGCGCGCGAAACGGCCGAGACAGCTCCGGCGACACGTCCGCGGGCGAGATCTCGCCCGGGTCGGCGCGCAGCGCGTCCTGCATGTAGCTGCCCGTGCCGCCGTGCGCCGCCGCCATGGCCCGCGCGTCGCGCACCAGCACCATCCCCGATCCCCACGGCAAGAACAGGCTCTTGTGCGGGTCCAGGATCACGCTGTCCGACCGCTCGATGCCCTTCATCATCGCGCGTCCGTGCTCCGTGAGCAGGAAAAAGCCGCCGTACGCCGCGTCCACGTGCAGCCAGCACCCCTCCCGCTCCGCCACGTCGGCGATGGCGTCCAGCGGATCCACCGCGCCCGTGGCCGTGGTCCCCGCGGCGGCGGCGATGAGCCACGGCCGCAGCCCCGCCGCGCGGTCTTCCGCGACCAGGGCGGCCAGCGCGTCCGGCCGCATGCGCAGGCCCTCGTCCGTGGGCACGTAGCGCAGCCGCGCCTCGCCCAGCCCGGCAATGCGCAGCGCCTTGTCCACGGCGTGGTGCGCCTCCGTGGTCAGGTACACCACGGTCGACGCGTAGTCCGCCCCGCGCAGCCCGTGCGCGTCGCGGGCCGTGGCGACGGCCGTGAGCGTGGCCAGGCTGCCGCCGGACACCGTCGTCCCCGCGGCGTCGGCCGGGTAGCCCACCAGGTCCGCCACCCAGCGCACCAGTTGGTTCTCCATCCGCACGGGGCCGGGACCCGTGAAGAAGATGCCCGCGTACTTGTTGGTGACGGCGGCCATGAAGTCCGCCAGGGCGGAGTGGTACAGGCCGCCGCCGGGGATGTACGCCAGGTGTCCGGGTGATGCGGGGTGCCCGCCGGGGCGCGTGACCTCCTGCTCCAGCAGCGCCACCACCTCGTCCATCTCCGCGCCGCGCTCGCCGATGGCCATCCCCAGCAGCCCCTCGCCCGTGCCGGCGCCGGCCTCGTACGCCTTGAGCGTGTCGACGCCCCGGAGAAAGCGCTCAGTCGATGCGACCACCGCGTTGCGCATCCGGCGGCGGCGTCCCGCGCCGGGCTCCAGCGGCCGCGACGCGCGCTCCAGCCGGCGGATGCGCTCCAGCAGCGCCGCCCGCTCCGCCGTCTCCTCTCCGCCGGGAACCATCCCCTCCGTGGCCGCCATCCGTCCTCCTCCGAACCGTGCATGCGATGTGGATGATGCGCGGATTCCACCCGTTTCGGGCGACGTGCCGCCGGAGCCCGCGCGAGGCGCCAAACTACCGTTCCGCCGCCCCCGCCGACAGCGGCACGTTCGCCCCGTGCAGATGAGCCTCCAGCCCGGGCCGCCCTTTCCCGATCGCGATCAGGTGGATGATGCGCACCGGCGGACATCCGCTCCCGTCGCCGACATCCTGCCTCCTCGAAAAAACGCGGATGCCGTCCCCTCGCCGAAAGCAGCCTGACTACCAAGGGACGCCGTCCTCCTGCTGGTTCCTCCGGTCCGCGACCGGCCGTCGCGCCGGCGACTCGTTCGCTTAACCTTGCTCCACCAACAAAGCGTCATCCTGAGGAGCCGCCGCGCTGACGCTGTCCAAGCGTGATCCATGGCGGCGACGAAGGATCTTGCCCGCGAACCTCTACGGCGGCCCTCGTGCACGGACTCTCCTTTCCGGAGTCGCCATCCTTCGGTGCACGGACCATTCAACGACGAAGACCAACCTCCCCCCCAGGGGTTATTGGGGGAGGTGCGAGCCTGGGCGAGCGGAGGGGGCGCCCCGCGCGGACTCCGCCCCAGACGCACCGCCCCTGATCGATCGGCAACGCGAAGGCCGGCCCCATGCACCGGGGCCGGCCTGTCGTTTCGCACACAAGATCCTTCGTCGCCGCCATGGCTCACACATCGGTCAGGATCGCGCGGCGGCTCCTCAGGATGACAATCGTCGGGTGGGGGCAGAAACACACTGTCGGATGCCGCTCCCCGATCGGCGCGGAGACGGCGGCGGTGTACGTCCTCCCGCCGCCGCTGGGGCAGTCCGCGCAGGCGGACTTCGTGCCTTTCCAGCGGCGAATTCATTCGCTCCGGCTCGGACTCCGCCTCATCCGCTCTGGATGGATCGGGTGCCCACCCGCCTCCGCCCCACCCGCCTCCGCCCCACCCTCTACCGCCAGTCGCGGCTGCCCTCCTGCGCGCCCAGCAGGTCCAGCACGGGCCACACGAGCGGGCGGATGTCCTGCTCCAGGTCGTAGTTGCCCATCACCACCAGCGTCCACTCGCCCACCATCTCCACGTCCGCGCCGATCCCCGAGTTGCCGCCGCCGCCGCTGTGCCCCACGGCGTGCGCGCCGCCCTCCAGCGTCATGTCGTAGAACCCCAGGCCGTAGTGCAGCGGCATCCCCGGCTCCACGGGCACCGTGCCCGTCATGAACGTCCGCGCCGTCTCCGGGCGCACCAGCCGCCCGTCCCGCAGCGCGCGGCTGAAGCGGAACAGGTCCTCCGCCGTCAGCGCGATCCCGCCGAAGCCCGACAGGTCCTCACCCGGCCCGCGGCCGCCCGTGATCCACTCGTTGCTGCGGCGCGGCTCGATGCTCATGGGGTCGAACTCCGGCACCCGCGAGTAGCCGCGCGCCCACGGCAGCGCCGCGTACCCCGCCGCGTCCGCCGCGCGCATCCCCGCCCGGCGAAAGACGTGCTCCCGGACGTACGCGTCGAACGTCTGCCCGCTCACCCGCTCCACGATGGCCGCCAGCACCGCGAACCCGCCGTTGCTGTACTGCGTCCGCGTCCCCGGCGCGAAGTCCAGCGGCCGGTCCGCGATCAGCGCCACCCACTCGGCCGGCGTGCGCCGGCGCACGCTGGGGTCCGCCCCGGCCAGGAACGGGTCCGCGATGCCGCCCGCGTGCGTCAGCAGGTGGCGCACGGTCACCGTGCGGCGCGCCTCCGCGTTGGGAAAGTCCGGCAGCAGCGCGCCCAGCGTGTCGTCCAGGCGAATCCGCCCCTGCTCCACCAGCTGGGCCACGGCCGCTGCCGTGATCATCTTGGGCACCGAGCCGCTGCCGATGCGCGTCTCCACCGTATTGGGCCGCCCCGCCTGCGCGTCCGCCATCCCGTACGCCTGGTGCATCAGCACGCGGTCGCCGCGCGCCAGCAGGATCACGCCGGAGAACCGGTCCGCCGCCGCCAGCCGGTCCACGTGCGCCCGCACGGCCCACGCGACGCTGTCATCCGCCATCGGCTCCGTCGGAAGCTCCGGGCGGGGGCCGGGCGCCGGCATGGCGTGCAGGTCCACCGACGTCACGCGCCCGTCCGCGTCCGCCGAGAACTCGATCCCCACGCGGCCGGCGCCGTTGCGGGCCCGGAAGATCACGCCCAGGTAGCCCGGGTCGCCCCGGTCCATCAGCCGCGCGGGAGACACGCCGCCGCTCTGCGCGCGCAGCTTGAGGAACGCGGCCTCCCAGCGTTCCGGCGTCCACCCCATGGCACCGCGCTCCGGCAGCGTCCGCCGCACCCAGTCGCGCACGGCCGCGTCGTCCGGCGCGTTCACGGCGTCCATCAGCCCGCGCGCGGCGGCGCCGGCCGGCGTGGCGGGGATCTCCACCGCGGGGGGCGGGCCGCCCGCGGGCACGGCGGACTGCGCGGCCAGTGGCGCGGCGGCCAGCGTCACCGCCATCATCAGGATCGTCTTCATCGCGGATCTATGTGGAAAGAGGGTTCGACCTCGATGTGAGCCGGGTCAGGGCTCGGGATAGCGCTCCCCGCGCGGCGCGTCGTCCGCCGGGGAGGGAAAGCGGCCGCGCGGATCGGCCTTCATCACCGCCGTCGCGACCAGGTAGTAGCCCAGCATGCCGCCGCCCGCGCACATCAGCATCACGCCCAGCGCCAGGGGCTCCGACGCCCGCACCGGCAGCAGCTGCACCACCACCAGCCCCACGCCCAGCGCCGCCATCACCAGCCCCCACTTGAGCGCGCTGAACAGCTCCGGGTCGTATCCCTTCCGGAACAGCGCCCGCACCACGTCCTCCGACACCCGGGCCTGCAGCAGGCGGCGCTTGGTGTGGTTGTCCATGACGATCTTGGTGACGGCGGCGATCATCCAGAAGAA
>NZ_DASURI010000085.1:0-3701 GCF_036280135.1 Longimicrobium sp. | reverse complement strand
AGTTCCTGAGCGGGCGCCGCGTGCTGCTGATGGTGGCGCTGGCCGCCCTGCCCGTGCTGCTGGCGCTGCGGCAGGGAGGCACGGAGCCCAAGGTGATCGTGGAGGGCTTCGCCAAGCTGTACCAGATGCTCATCCTGGGCGTGCTGCTGCCCATCGTGGGGCTCATCCTGGGCACCAGCGTGTTCGGGGCGGAGGTGGACGACGGCACCATCACCTACGTGCTGGGCAAGCCCGTGGCACGCTGGCGCATCGTGCTCACGCGCATCGTGGCGGCGGGCGCGGCCACGGCGGCCGTGCTGGTGCCGTCCACGCTGGCGGCGGCCCTGGTGGGGCTGCGCGGGGCCAATGCGCCCGGCGTGGCGTGGGCGTGCACGGCGGCCGTGGCCATCGGCTCGTTCCTGTACGCGGCCCTGTTCGTGGCGTTCAGCCTGAGCACGCGGCGGGCGCTGGTGGCGGGGCTGGCGTACGTGGTGCTGTGGGAAGGCTCGCTCAGCAACACGTTCGGGGGCAGCCGGGCGCTGAGCATCCGCCAGTACACCATGTCCTTCGCGGAGTGGATGGCCGGCACGTCCGGCGAGGCCATCAACGCGCGGCTGGAGCCGGGGGTGGCGCTGGCCATGGCCGCGACGGTCGCCGTGCTGGCCACGTTGTACGCCATCCGTCGCCTGCGCCGCTTCGAGATCGGCGAAGCCGTGTGATGGCGGGCAGATTCGCCTGATGCAGAACGGGCCTCCCCGGCGACTGCCGCGGGAGGCCCGGTTCGTTTTGGATAGGATCAGCGCGGCCCCAGCGAGCAGGTGCGCAGGAACCTGTCATCCAGCGCGTACCGGTCGTCGGCCAGCTCCGCGAGACGGGTGATGTGCGCCTGCGCGGGCAGGTAGCACCACACCACCCGCTTGCCGCGCGCCTGCACGGCCTGGATGGCCCGTACGTAGTCCGTGTCGCCCGCCACGAGCATGGCCACGTCGAAGCGCTCCTCGTACGCGCCCACGACCATGTCCACGGCGAGGTTCACGTCCGTCTCCTTTTCCACGTGGTACGGGCGGCCGTCCCGGTCCCTGCGTTTTTCATGGCGTCCAAGCACCAGCTCGATTCGCCGGCTGCGCCGCAGTTCCTCGAAGAACCGTTGCTGTCCGTGATACGTGGCGCTGCGGACATCCGGGTGCGGCGACGTGTAGTAGCGCAGCTTGCCAAAGTGGTAGCCGCGCGCGAGCCGCGTGGCGAGCAGGTTGAGGTCCAAGCGGAAGAAATACCCGCCGTCCCTGCGCGCCAGGAGAAAGTTCGTGCCGTCCACGAAGATCTCAAGCAGCGGCGCTGACGAGGTGCTGGACATAGCGCAAAGAAAACGGGGATGCACGAGCGCTCGTGCATCCCCACGTGTACCCACACTGCCCGCAGGCAGGGGGCGGTCCAGCGCTCGGAGTATACAGCCGCGGCGCTGGTACGTCAAGGGGAGAGAGCGGCGGAAGTAAACAACGCGGGGAGCCCGCGCCGGATACCTTCCTGCTCCCCCACGATATCCGCGCGTGCCCCGGAACTCCAAGCCGCCACCCGCCAGGAATCGAACGGGTTCTCGCGCCTGACCGGCGCAGAGCAATCCATTGCAAATGCTAGAGATACGACATGAATCGGAACGTATCATCCATCGCTGGTCACATGAACTGTACGCGCGGTGGCCGATTGCTGCGGCCCAGCGCTCCGAAGGCGACCGGTATGATCCGGCTGATGAGACCGTGGTTTGAACCCGATACCAAGTAAACAGCCCGGAAGAGCGGCGATGCTCTCCCGGGCTGTCTCGTCTGCGTCGATCCGGCTCAGTTGCCCGACTTGGATTTCGACTTCTCCGTGTCCGATCCGCCGCTGTCGTCGTCGGAGCCGGAGGAGCCGCCGGAGTCCTCGCCGGAGACGATGCGGATGGGGATGGGATTGGGGATCGCCACCTCCACCCGCTCGCGCCGGTTCTGCCGCGTCTGCTGAAAGAACGACTCGTCGCGCCGGGCGCCGCCGGCCTCCATCACCATGCGCGCCAGCTCGCGCGCCGTCTCGTTGGCGATGCGGATGGAGCCGTGCGACTCGGCCTTGCCCAGCGACTCCGGCTCGTTGGTGCCGTGGATGCTGCGCGGCGCATCGTACACCAGCTGCGCCACGCCCAGCGGGTTCTCGGGGTCGCCCGGCTCCTTGACCTCCTCGTCCCTGGCCCACGACTCCTCCTGCGGCGGCGTCCAGCGTGGGTTGAACACCACCTGCCCGATCGTCCACTCGCCCGTGCGCGTGGGCCACTCGCGCATTCCCACGGCCACCTTGTGCGTGGCGATGCGCTGGTCGTTGCGGTACACGTACAGCTCGCGCTCGTCCACGTTCACCTCCAGCCGCAGGTCCGGCGGCGGGGGAGCGGGCGTAGCCGGCTGGGCCGCGGGCTGCGCCGGCTGCTGGGCCGCGCCCGGGGCCGGCGTCTGCTGCGACTGCGCCGTGGATGCCTGTCCCTCGCTCTCGTCCGTCTTGTCCTGGACCACGCAGCCACCCAGCGCCAGGAGCGCCGCGCCGCACGCCATCATCATCGATCGCCTGAAATCCATCGTCATCATCTGCCCTCCGGGTTGCGGTTCGGGGCGCCGGCCGGAGCAAGGAGCGTGCACAAACGTTTCCACGGCGCGGAGATCGGCGGATCCCGCCCATGCGAAACGGGGCGCCCTCCGCGAGAGCGCCCCGTCGTCCATCCGCCATCGGCCATCCGTGCTCCGTCCGCTACTGGGCCCAGGTCAGGCCGCCGGAGACGGGGCCGGGGGACGGGCGGTTGTTCAGCGTGTTGTCGCCCAGCTGGCCCTGCGCGTTGTAGCCCCAGCAGCGCGCCTCGCCGTCCTGCGTGACGCCGCAGGTGTGATAGTCGCCGCCGTCCAGCGACGCCCACAACGCGCCCCCCGCGACGGCCACGGGCGCGACGGCGTCGTCGCTCGTGCCGTCGCCGACCTCGCCCGTGTTGTTGTAGCCCCAGCAGTAGGCGGCGCTCCCCGTGGTTATGCCGCACGCCGTGGCGCGGCCGGCCGACACGCGCAGCCACGCCAGCCCGCCGGAGACCGGCGCGGGCGTGACGGAGGCGCCCGCCGCGCCGTTGCCCAGCTGCCCGGCGTCGTCCGCACCCCAGCACAGGGCCACGTTGAGCGAGGTGACGCCGCAGCTGAAGTTTTCGCCGGCGCTCACGTGGCGCCACGAGTGGTCGCCCGCCACCAGCATGGGCCGCGCGGCGGGCGTGCCCGCGCCGCCGCCCAGCTCGCCCTCCGCGTCGTCGCCCCAGCAGTAGGCGGCGCCGCCGCGCGTGACGCCGCAGCTGTGGTCCGTCCCCGCGTCCACCGTGGCCCACTTGCGCCCGCCCAGCACCTGCGCCGGCAGGGCGACGACGGTGCTGTCGCCCGCGCCCACCTCGCCGTGCGTGCCGTCGCCCCAGCAGTAGGCGTCCATGTCCGTCGTCACGCCGCAGGTGTGGCCCGCGCCGGCGTCGACCATCAGCCACGACTGCCCGCCCGGAACCAGGACGGGCGTGGCGCTGTCCTCCGGGTTCTCGTTGCCCAACTGGCCCGTCTGGTTGTCGCCCCAGCAGTACGCCTCGTTGTCCGTGGTGATGCCGCACGTGTGGTATCTCCCGGCGCTGAGCGTGCGCCAGAAGTGGCCGCCGCCCACCACGGCCGGCACGCTGACCCCCATGC
>NZ_DASURI010000084.1:0-12322 GCF_036280135.1 Longimicrobium sp. | reverse complement strand
TTCTCCCCCTCCCCCGCGAAGCGGGGGCAGGGGGCCGGGGGGAGGGGGCCCTCGGCGGGCGAGAGATACTTCGCCTTCCAGCAGGGTCCCGGCGCCCACGATGAAGTTCTCCCCTCTCCGCGAGGAACGAGCGGGGAGGGGCCGGGGGAGGGCGGGTTGCTGCCGGCGCGATCCATCCTCCACCGCACCGAAGTTCTCCCTTCCCCCATTCTGTTCATGGGGGAAGGGTCGGGGATGGGGGGCGCTCGCCCGGCCCGGACCCGTCCCCCACCGAGATGAGACCTGACCTCAACGGAGGAACCGAACGATGCCGGACCGTACGCATCCGTACAGCGCATTCAACTTCCTGGTGAACCTGAACGGTCCCGTGGGGCCCACGGAGCCGCTGGGCGGGTTCTCGGACGTCTCCGGGCTGGGCACGGAGATCACCGTGGCCGAGTACCGCAACGGCAACGACCCCGAGAACCACGTCCGCAAGGTGCCCGGCGTGCACAAGGTGAGCGACGTCACGCTCAAGCGCGGCATCGTGAGCTCCGCCGACCTGTGGGCCTGGATCGAGGACGTGCGCCGCAAGGGCGTGGCCGCCCAGCGCACCGTGGCCATCACCCTGCGCGACGAGGCCAGCCAGGCCGTGCAGACGTGGACCCTGCGCGGCGTGATCCCGCTCAAGTACACGGGCCCCACGCTGGCCGCCAAGGGCGGCGGCGACGTGGCCATGGAAGAGCTGGTGCTGAGCGCCGAGTCGCTGGTCCTGGGCGACTGACGGGCTGACCACTGATGGGCGGCCTTCGCTTCGAGACGGCGGGCGCGGTGGCGGGCAGCGCCCCCGACCGCGCCGACATCGCCTGCTTCGCGGGCTTCGTGGCACGGCGCCGGGCGCCGCGCCCGGGCCCCGGCACGCCGTACACGCCCCTGCCGGGTGCAGTGCGCGCGTGGCTGCGCGAGGCCGGGTGGCTTCGTCCGCCCGGCCCGTCGCGCCCGTTGCCGCACACGCGCACGGACGAGGACGTGGAGGCGCTGCTGGACCTGCCCGTGCCCATCGACTCGTGGGACGTCTTCGACCGCCTGTTCGCCTGGGACGCGCGGCCGTACCCCGACGCCTCCCGCCCGGACGACGGCGGCGGCGCGCCGGGCGACTTCACCCCCCGTGACCGGCCGGGCGGCACCTACCTGGGCGCGGCCGTGCGCTCGTTCTTCGCGCAGGGCGGACGGCGGTGCTACGTGATCCGCGTGGGCGACCCCTGGCCGTTCGGCGCGCCGCGCGCGGAGCGGCTGGCCGCGCTGGCGGCGCTCGTCCCCGGGCTGCGCGGCGGCTTCACGGCGTCGCCCGGCGAGCGCGGCACGTGGCGCGGCATCGCCCACCTCTACGGCCTTCCCGACGTCTCGTACCTCTCCCTGCCGGACCTGGCGGACGCCGCCGCGGCGGAGCCGGAGCCGTTGCGTCCGCTGCTCGCGCCCGCGCCGCCGCCGGAGCGGTTCCGCGAGTGCTCGGCGGACGAGCGCGTGCGTGATCCCGACGTCCGCGTGATGCCCGTGCGCGCGCCGCGCTGCGACGAGCGGGGCTACGCGCGCTGGGCGGAGGTCGTCCGCCTGGTCGCGCTCATGCTGCGCGGCCGGCTGCGCGAGGTGCAGCTCGTGGCGGCGCTGCCCATCCCGATCGACGGGCTGCGGGTGCCGGGGAGCGGCGAGACGGAGTACCTGC
Organism: Longimicrobium sp.; assembly: GCF_036280135.1. GTDB lineage: Bacteria > Gemmatimonadota > Gemmatimonadetes > Longimicrobiales > Longimicrobiaceae > Longimicrobium. The sequence continues at coordinate 10,620 of NZ_DASURI010000084.1, read as the reverse complement.
GCCGGGCCGTGGACATCGACCGGTATTCCGAGATGTCGGAGGAGGCGGCGTCCGCGCGGTTCCTGGCGGGCGACGCGCTGCTGCGCTTTCTCACGGAGGGCGGGTGGATGCGCGGCGTGCTGGGCGACGCGCCGGACAGCATCGCCAGCGCGTTCGTGCAGCTGGTCTATCCCTGGATCCGCACGCCGGGAAGCGCGCTGCTGCCGGAGGGGATGGAGCCGGGCGAGGGCGCCCTGGTGGGGATGCTGGCCCGCAACGCCCTGCTGCGCGGCTCCTTTCGCAGCGCGGCCGTGCTGGACGCGGGCGACGTGTGGGACGTGTTTCCGCCCATCGCCCGCGACCAGCTGGACCGCGAGCTCCGCGAGCGCTCCGGCAACAGCGGCCCGGCGCGGACGCTGGGGCAGCGTGTGAGCCTCTTCGGGCCGACGCCGCGCGGCATCCGCCTGCTGTCGGACGTGACGACGTCGCGCGACGAGGCGTACCGCCCCGCCGGCGTCAATCGGCTGATCGCGGCCGTCGTCCGCGCGGCGCGCCGGCTGGGTGAGGAGGTGACGTTCGAGGCCAGCGGCCCGTCCGCGTGGCGCCGCGTGGAAGACTCGCTCCGCGGGCTGCTCTCCGGCCTGCTGCGCGACGGCGCCCTGCGCGGCGAATCGGCCGAAGCAGCGTTCCAGGTGCGCTGCGATCGATCGACCATGACGCAGACGGACCTGGATGCGGGGCGGATGGTGGCCCGCATCGTCCTGCAGCCCGCCGCGCCCGTGGAGCAGATCACCGTCGTGCTGGGGCTGGACGAGGGCGGCGCCGTGACGCTGCTGCGCGACCCGGAGAGGGAGGCCGCCGCGTGAACACGCCCGTGGACGACGACGCCGCGCGCCAGCGGCAGGCGTACGCGCCCCTGCACGTCTTTCGCTTCCAGGTGGACTTTCGCCAGGAGGGCGGCGGCGACGTGCCCCTGTGTGGCGGCGCCTTCAGCGAGGTGACGGGGCTGGAGGCCACCATGGAGCCCAAGGTCATCAAGGAGGGCGGCCGCAACTACGGCGCGGTGCAGCGCATGGGCCAGGTGACGTTCGCCACCGTCGTCCTCAAGCGCGGGATGACGGCCAACCGCGACCTGTGGCGCTGGTTCTGGATGGTGGGGCAGGGCGCCTACGCCATCCGGCTGTACGCGCGCATCAGCATGCGCGACGCGGAGGGCAACGAGGTGCTGGCCTGGGAGCTGGACCGCGCCCTGCCCGTGAAGTTCAAGGCCGCGGACCTGAGCGGAAAGGGAAGCGACGTGGGGATCGAGGAGCTGCACATCGCCCACGAGGGGCTACGGCTGGTGTACCCGGCGGGTGCGTCATGAGCCAGGACACGGAGTTCCTGCGCGCCTGCTTCAGGATCCTCACGGGGACGCGCACGGGCGAGACCATCGACGTGCACTTCAACCCCGTGTCGCTGCAGTACGCGGTGCAGAACACCATGCAGCAGTCGGGCGGCGGCGCGCAGCAGTACGTGACGCAGAGCACCGGCAAGCTCACCATGGACCTGGTGTTCGACACGTCCATGCAGGGCACGGACGTGCGCAACACCACCATCCGCGTCGCGCGGCTCATGCAGCCGGAAAACCGCATCCCGCCCGTGGTGCGCTTTGAGTGGGGCGCGTACAAGTTCGAGGGGACGGTCGAGAGCTACAAGGAGACCATCGACTTCTTCAGCCCCAACGGCGTGCCCCTGCGCGCGTCGCTGAACCTTACGCTGGCGGCCAAGACGGAGCAGGTGTTCGCGGGCGGATCGGACAAGACGTCCGGCGTCTCGGGCAACCTGACGGCCACGGCGGTGGAGGTGCCGTCGCCGGACCTGCGCCGGGATCCGTCGCAGGAGCGCGGGGCCGGGGGATCGCAGCGCGGCAGCCCGCAGCAGGCCGCCACCCGCGCGGGAAACCCGTCGGCCGCGCGCGCCGTGGCCGCCATGAACGGCGCGGAGAGCATGCGCTTCGGCACGGGCGGAAGCCTCAACCTGGCCGCGGGCGTAAAGCTGGGCGGCCCCGCCGCGTTCGCCTCCGGCGGCGCCGGCCTGTCCCTCGGTGCATCAGCCGGGGTCGGGATTGGCGGATCGGCCGGGGCTGGAATTGGTGGATCGGCCGGGATCGGGATTGGCGGATCGGCCGGCATTGGGATCGGCGGATCGGCCGGGATCGGGATTGGCGGATCGGCCGGGATTGGGATTGGCGGATCGGCTGGGATAGGGATCGGCGGATCGGCGGGGATTGGGATCGGCGGATCGGCCGGAGTTGGGATCGGCGGATCGGCGTCGATCAGCGTGAAGGCGGGGGCGTCCGCGTCGGCAGGCGTATCGGCGTCGCAGGGGGCGTTCGCGGGGCTGAGCGTCAAGGCGAAGACGGTCTCGACGGGCGGGATGGAAGTGACGCGGCTGGTGGCCGGGGCGCCGGCGGCGCAGGTGGCCACGGAGGCGGGCGCATCGTTCGCGGTGGGTGGACGGGCGCTGGTGCAGGGCAACGCCAGCCTGCGCGCCGACGTGGGCGCGGGCGTGTCGCTCAAGGGCAAGCTTACCTGGGACGGAGGCTGAGATGGCGGTCGTCTTCGACGAGGTGGTGGGCACCGTGGAGCCCGAGCGCGGCGTCGCCGCCGAAGACACGACGTCGTCGGCCGAGAGCGGAGCCGCCGGCTGCTGCGACGTCGCCCAGATCCGGCGCGCCGTGGAGCGGATTGCCGTGCGCCGCGCGCGGTTGTTCGCGGACTAGCGGCCGATTGCGGAGGTTGAGAGGCAGTGCCGCTGCGAAGCCATAGAGAGCCAGGCCGGCGCGGCGGCCGAATAACACTGGCGTCCTTGAGGCGTCTCAAGAATGACGGGGCGGCCTGCCCTCCATGGCGGTCGCCGCGGGCCGCCATCCTTCCTCAGCCGCTCCCGAGCCCGGGCGCATCGCAAGTGGCTCCATCCCTGCAGTTTCCTCCAGCTTAAGCCCTCTTTGGGGAGTGTTGCCCCAGTTTGTGAATCACCGATGCGCATCTAGTGATTTTGTAACTCACAGAACCCGACTTGTGAGTGACTAGTTCCGTAGATGTTACTCCGTGGCTCAGAACACCACCTTGCCTTCGGCCAGGTTCAGCAGCGACGGGAACACGAGGAGACCGGCCCGTCGTCCGCTTGCCGGTACAGCCTCGCGAAGTATGCCGTTCTCGCGCAGGACCCTCACGAACCGCGTCGCCGTCGCAGCCGGAATTCCCGAGCCCTGGACGAACACCGACGTCCGGAAGATTGGATGCGCGAAGATCCAGTCGAGTGCCCGGATCGCGTACTGGGAACGAGTCGCGTCGGCGAAGGCCACCTTCATCTCTTCGTACAGACGGAACATGCCCTGGGCCTTTTCCAGGTTCTGCTCTGCCTGTGCCTGTACGGCCTCCAAAAAGAACACGCACCAGCTCGTCCAGTCGTTGCTCTCGGATACCCCCAGCAGTCGTGCGTAGTACTCCTCGCGACGGGCCTCGAAGTACGCGCTGATGTAGAACATCGGGCGGCGGATGAGCCCCTCCTGCCACATGAACAGTGGGACCAGCATGCGCCCGATCCGCCCGTTCCCGTCCAGGAACGGATGCAGGGCCTCGAACTCGGCGTGAAGAACGGCGAGCTTCACCAGCTGATCCGGCATGGGCTCGTGGGCAAACCTCTCCCATTCGCCCATCGCGCGCGGCAGTCCCGCGGCGTCGATCGGTACGAACCGGGCAGCTTCCATGGAGCAGCCGGGTGGTCCGATCCAGTTCGGCACCTGCCGGTACTCTCCCGGCGCGGACAGCCCGCCGCGCACTCCCGACATCAGCACACGATGCGCGGCGCGGACGACTCGCAGCGATAGAGGGAGAGTGCGCAGGAGCGCTTCCGCCTCACGCATGGCGGACCGGTAGTTGAGGATCTCGTGGATGTCCTCCTGTCGCGCTGGACTGGCCGCGCCCTGCCCGGCTTCAAAACCCAGGACCTCACCCATCGTGGCCTGCGTGCCCTCGATCCGCGACGAGAGCACTGCTTCCTGAGTTGTCAGCGGGGACAGCAGGACGTCTGCGTTGGGAATCGCCGCGAGCATACCGTCGTATCGCGCGACCGCGGCTGCCGACGGACCAAGGAGCGGAATAAGTACCTCCCACCGAATGTCGCGGGGAGGAAAGTTGCCGGCGTGGTACTTGACTGGTGGCATTCGGTCAGAGAGGGGTATCGGTCAGGTCGCACGCCTGCTGCCAGCGCGGTCGCACCCCGCTACGGAGCCGTTCGGATGGATCCACGAAGCTAATCGCATCGCACCCACCCGACAATCTTACCACCGCCCGTCATCTGCACCATCAAGCGAACACCCGCGCGGCGGGTTTGAGACGGGTTTGGGGCGCCGCGCCGGCATCGTTGGCGCGCTGCAACCGGACCCGTCTTTCCACGTCCATCATCCGCGCCATCGCATCCCTGTCGTGATCCGCATCGTCCACCCCCTCACGGAACCGCACCGTGCCTGAGACCGCGCTGAGCCCGCTCCCGGTCTACGCGGCGCGTCCCACCGTGCGCGTGGACGGCCGCGAGGACGAGACGCTCAACACCCTGCTCACGGCCATGGAGATGACCGAGAGCGAGGGCGGCATGTCGGCCCTGGAGCTCACGGTGCGCAACATCGCCGACACGCAGTGCGGCGACGCCGACTTTGCCTGGGAAGACGCGCGGCTGCTGGATTTCGGCAAGACCCTCACCGTCTACGCGGGCGACGAGCGCGCGCCCAGCGAGATCTTTCGCGGCGTGGTCACGGGGCTGGAGGGCGTCTTTCCCCGCGACGGCACGCCGGAGCTGGTGGTGCTGGCGGAAGATGCCCTGCAGCGTGCCCGCATGGCCCGGCGCACGACGGTGCACGAGGACGCCGACATCGCCCGGCTGGCGCGCGGCATGGCATCGGACCTGTCGCTCACGCCCGTCATCACGGGATTCGAAGGCAGCATCGGCACGCAGGTGCAGATGAACGAGAGCGACCTCGCCTTCCTGCGCCGCCTGCTGGCCGACCGCGACGGCGACCTGCAGGTCGTCGGCACGGAGCTGCACGTGAGCCCCCGCGCCGACGTCCGCCGCGGCGCCGTGAGCCTGACGATGCACGGCCAGCTGCTGGAGGCGCGCGTGCTGGCGGACCTGGGCCACCAGGTGTCGTCCGTCACCGCGACGGGGTGGGACCCGGCGCAGGGCGCGCGAATCAGCGTGCAGTCCACGGGCGCGCATCCGGGTCCCGGCCGCGGCGCCACGGGCGCGGACACGCTGCAGCGCGCCATCGGGCCCCGGGCGGAGCACGTGCGCGAGGTGGCCGTGATGACGGACGCCGAGGCCCAGGCCCTGGCCGACACCGTCTACGACCGCCGCGCGCGCCGCTTCGTGACCGTCGAAGCGACGGCGCAGGGCAACCCCGCCCTCCGCGTGGGGACGCACGTGACGCTGCAGGGGCTGGGGCCGCGCTTCAGCAACACGTTCTACGTGGTGCGCGCCACGCACCGGTTCGACATGGAGAACGGCTACCAGACGCACTTCCAGGCGGAGTGCGCGTTCCTGGGCGAGGGCGCGTGATCGGCACCCCGCTTCCCGCCGCCCCCGTGCACCGCACCTGGGGGCTCAACGCCAGCTACCTGGCCGAGGTCGTGTCCGTCCAGGACCCGGACAGCCTGGGCCGCGTGCAGGTGCGGCTGCTGGGATGGGACGGGCCGGAAGACCAGGACGCGCCCCTGTGGGCGCGCGTGGCCGTGCCCTTCGCGGGGGCGGAGCGGGGCGCGTTCCTCATCCCCGACGTGGGCGACGAGGTGCTCGTCTGCTTCGTGAACGCCGATCCGCGCATGCCCGTCGTCGTGGGCGGGCTGTGGAGCGGCAGCGCGGCGCCGCCCGACGCGTTCGCCGGCGACCGCGTGGACCGCTGGACCTTCACGGGCAAGCAGGGAACGCGCATCGCCATGGTGGAGGACTCGTCCGGGCCGACCATCAGCTTCGAGACGCCCGGCGGGGTCAAGGGCACGCTCACGGAGCAGGGCGGCGGCACGATCGAGCTGAGCGTGATGGATTCCACCGTCATCACGATGGAATCCGCCAAGGTCACCGTGCGGACGGGCGGATCGGTCAAGGTGGAGGCCAGCCAGGTGGACGTGAGCGCGGGGATGGTCAAGGTGGACGCGGCCATGAGCCAGTTCTCCGGCATCGTCAAATGCGACGTGCTGCAGACCAACACCGTCATCAGCGCCACGTACACGCCGGGGGCGGGGAACGTATGGTAAAGCCCGCCGGCCACGCGCACTTCCTCCGCGGCGTCCGCTTTTTGGGCGGCGGCGGCGCGCCGTCGCTGCTCAAGCGCCGCGACCAGGAGTTCATCCCCTCGCTCCTCCGCGAGGTACGCTCCGAGGCCGGCCGCGCCGACGCGCGCCGCACCGTGGCCGCCGACCGCGACGCGCGCTCCAGCGCCCTGCGGCTGTGGCAGCCCGTGCACCGCGTCTTTCACCTGGCCGCGCTGGAGCTGCTGTGCGACGAGCCGGGAAGCCCGCGCGCCAACCCGCGGCGCATCGAGGGCGCGGGGATGGTCATCCGCCGCCTCGTCCAGCGCCGCGACGCGAACGGCAACGTGCTGCCGGTGGACCTCAAGGCGCCGCCGGGGTCCCACGAGGTGGAGGGCTGGCTGCGCGACGGCGACGCCATCCACGGCTGGCAGCGGCTGGACGGCGGGCGCGCCACGCAGGACCCCGATCCCGCGCGGCGCCGGCCGCCCCTCCGCGCGGGGCATCCCGCCGTCACGGCCCTGCTGCGCCAGCGCGAGGTGGACTGGAACCGCTGGGGCGAGACCGTCGTCCCCCTGTTCACGGCGCCGCCGGACGCGTGCGAGGCCGCGGGCGCCACGCTGCTGTACGGCGTGCTGCCGCTGACGAGCAGCGAGCGCGCGGAGAACGCCGGCGAGGCGCCCCGCGCGGACGCGGACGGCGTGGCGGCCATGATCCCGCCGTCGCTGCGGCCGGGCACGTTCAGCCTGCCGTCCGTCGTGAAGCCCGACGAGCTGCCGGACGACGAGGCCGAGCAGGCGCGCTTCCTGGCCCGCATCGGCGACGTGTCGCTGCTGCGCGGGATCGGCGCGTTCGACGGGTCGCCGGAGGCCGAGCACCTGCTCGCGCACCTGAATGGGATCGGCGTGTGGAACGTCGGGGACCCGAAGCGACAGCAGACGCGCCGGCTGGGCGACGTGCTGAAGGCCGCCGCCGCCGTCTTCGAGCGGGACGACGCGCGCTCCATCGGCGCGGCGGCGGAGTGGACGATCCCGGCGGGCGCGTGGCAGCAGGAGCTTCGCCGGCGCGTGGAGCCGCTGGTCAACCGCCGCATCGACGAGATGACGAGCGCCGTGGGCCGCTTTGACCGGCCGGGCGCGCTGTACCAGGTGCGGGCGTTCGTCCGCGTCCGCGAATGCGAGGAGTGCCCGCCCGTGCTCGTGTGGAGCGAGCCCAGCGAGCCGTTCAGCATCGTGCCCTGGTACGAGGCCGGCGACGCGGCGCCCGTCCGCATCGCCCTGCCGGAGGCAAAGCTGAGCGAGATGGCCAAGCTCAAGCCCAACGTGGCGTTCCAGGTCCCCGCCAGCCTGCAGGACGCGCTGGCGGGGATGAAGATCAAGAAGCCGCTGGAGATCGGAAAGGGCAGCGCGGGGATCACGGTGGACTGGATCTGCGGGTTCAGCATCCCGCTCATCACGCTGTGCGCGTTCATCGTGCTGAACATCTTTCTCCAGCTGCTGAACATCATCTTCTGGTGGCTGCCGTTCATCAAGATCTGCATCCCCATCCCCCGCAAGAGCCCGTCGCCCCGACTATGACGGCGTTTACCGACATTGCCGCGCCGCCCCTGGGCTGGCCGCTGCTCCCCGTCCCGGACGCGGACGGGGCGCTGGGCTGGCCCACGCTGGAGGACAGCGTGCGGCAGCAGATCCGCGTCATCCTCAGCACGCGCCCCGGCGAGCAGCTCATGCGCCCGGAATTCGGCGCCGGACTGGAGGACTACGTCCACGAGCCGGCCACGCTGACCACGCGCCGGCAGATCCGAGACGCCGTGCACGACCACCTGCAGCGGTGGGAGCCGCGCATCGCCCTGGATCGAGTCGAAGTCTGGGAGGTGGAGGGCGAGCCGGGACGGCTGCGGGTGGAGATCGGCTACCGGCTGCGCCGCACGGGCGCCGCGCGGACACTGGGCGTGGTCCTCGAGCAGCGGGAGGGGTGAGCCGATGCCCATCCGCCCCCCCGCCCTGGACGACCGCGGCTACGAGGACCTCGTCGCCGAGCTGCTGGCGCGCGTTCCCGCGCACACGCCGGAGTGGACCAACCCGCGTCCCGGCGACCCCGGCCGCACGATGGTGGAGCTGTTCGCCTGGCTGGCGGACACCATCCTCTACCGCGCCAACCTGGTCCCCGAGCGCCAGCGCCTGGCCTTTCTGCGCCTGGTGGGCGTGCCCATGCGCCCCGCGCAGGCCGCCCGCGGCCTCGTCGTCCTCTCCGATCCGCGGGCCAAGGACGCGCCCGTGGCCGTCCCCCTGCGCGCGCTGGCGACGCTGAAGGGGCCCGTGCCGTTCGAGACGCGGCAGGAGATCACCGTCCTCCCGGTCGAGGGCGCGGCGTACCACAAGCGCGCGCTGTCGGAGACGGAGCAGGAGGAGATGGCGCCGCTGGTGGATGCCCTCCGCGACCTGTACGGCCTGGCGGAGGACGAGCACCCCGTGGCGTACGTGACGACGCCCGTCTTTGCGGCGGGCGCGCCGGACCCGGCGGGGTTCGACCTCGTGCGGCAGACGGTGGACCAGTCGCTGTGGATCGCCCTGCTGGCGCCGGGCGAGGTGAAGCCGGCGGACGTGCGGAAGATCCTCGGCGCCAGCCAGGTGCTGAACGTGGGCGTGGCGCCCGCCGTGGAGGTGCCGGGCGTGGACGAGCGCATCGGGCGCACGGCGGGGACGCCGGTGGTGTGGGAGATCAGCACGCCGCGCTGGGCGGGGGACGAGCCGGAGTACCTCGCGCTGGACGTGCTGGACGACGGCACGGGCGAGCTCACGCGGCGCGGCGTGGTGCGCCTGGCGCTGCCGGGCGAGGACGACATCGGCGCGCCGGCCAACGACGCGGGGCTGGATCCGGACGCGGGGAGCCGCGCCCGTCCGCCGCGCCTGGACAACCCGGCGGAGTCCGCGCGGTTGGTAGCGTGGCTGCGGCTGCGCCCGGCGGAGGCGCTGGAGTCGCTCCCCGTGAGCTGGGTGGGGATCAACGCCGTGGAGATCGACCAGCGGCAGACGGTCACGGGCCGCGTCGTGGGCGAGAGCGACGGATCGCCCGACCAGGCGGTGCAGCTGCCGGGGACGAGCATCGAGCGCGAGACGTTCGTGCTGGAGGTGGAGGACCCCGAGCGCGGCTACGTGCCGTGGGCGCGCGTGGAGGACCTGGCGACGGCCGGCCGCGACGACGCCGTCTACCAGCTGGACGAGGAGGCGGGCACCGTGCGCTTCGGCGACGGGATGCGGGGCATGGTTCCGCGCACGGGGATGCGCGTGCGGGTGGCGCGGATGCGGGCCGGCGGCGGCGAGGGCGGCAACCTCCCCGCGGGGACGCTCACCAAGGTGAGCGGCTACGGCCACGACGGCGCGCCCATGACGCGCCTGGCCGTCCACCAGCCGCTGGCCACGGAAGGCGGTGACGCGGCGGAGACGCTGGCCGAGGCGGAGCGCCGCATCCCCCAGCTCTTTCGCCACCGCAACCGCGCGGTCACGCCGGACGACTACCGGCACCTGGCCGCGTCGGCGCCGGGGGTGCGGGCGGGGCGGGTGGAGGTGCTGCCGCGCTTCAAGCCGCAGCAGCGCCGCGACGACGTGCCGGGTGTGGTGTCGGTGATGGTGCTGCCGCGCAAGGAGCTGCGCCAGGCGCCCAACCCGCGCCCGGACCGGCCGTTCCTGGAGCGCGTGCACGCCCACCTGGACGCCGTGCGCCCCGTGACGACGGAGCTGTACGTGATCGGCGCGGAGTACGTGCCGCTGGGGCTGGCGACGTCCATCGGGATCGCGGAGGGCGCGGGGCGCGACGCCACGATTTACGCCGTGCGCGAGGCGCTGCGGGCGTACCTGTGGCCGCTGGCGCCGGGCGGGCCGGCGGGCGAGGGATGGCCGCTGGCCCGCGGGGTGAGCGACCGCGAGCTGGAGGTGGTGATCGCGCGGGTGCCGGGCGTGGGGACGGTGCAGGGTGTGAACCTGTTCCGCCGCCAGGACGACGTGTGGCGGATGATCGCCCGCCCGGAGGCCAACGCCGAGGCGCGGCTGGTGATGGAGAAGTGGCAGCTGCCGGAGCTGCTGTCCGTCGTCGTGCTGGCGGACGGCGCCACGGTGCCCACGGAGCTGCGCGGCGTCCCCGACCCGTTCGCGGGCCGTGCGGGCGCGGGCACCGGGTCGGGCGGGCGCCCGCGCAAGGCCGTGGCCGTGCCCGTGGTGCCGGAGCTGTGCTGATCGGGCAGGAGGATCGGAGATGACGGACACGGATGGAGCGGGGAGGGGATAGATCGCGCGGATGGCGGAGCGCCCCCCTCCCCGACCCTCCCCCACAAACTGCGTGGGGGAGGGAGGTGGTT
>NZ_DASURI010000083.1:0-3012 GCF_036280135.1 Longimicrobium sp. | reverse complement strand
GTTGCCAGGGGGCGCCGCTCCGGTCCTTCAGGTCCAGCGCCGACCTACGGATCGCGCGGGGCGATCAGTAGCCGGGGTTCTGCGTGAGCAGCTCGTTGGCGTCCAGCTCCGTCTGCGGGATGGGGAACAGCAGGCGGAACTCGTTGCCGTACAGGGCCTCCACGTACTCGCCGATGTCCGGCACGTCACGCAGGCGGCGCAGGTCGAAGAAGCGATGGCCTTCCAGGGCCAGCTCCCGGCGGCGCTCCTCCAGGTTCGCCACCAGCACCTCGTTGCGCGTGTCGATGTCGTCCGACAGCGGAGCCAGGTGCCCGTCCATGCACTCCTCGTCGTACCCCTCGTCGTCCGGATCCAGCGCGCAGTCCACCCGCGCGCGGATGGTGTTGATGTCGGCGATGGCGTCGTCCAGGTTGTTGAGCCGGGCCGCCGCCTCCGAGCGGATGAGGTACTGCTCCGCCAGGCGCAGCAGGATGAAGTTGTCGTCGCCGTTCTCGATGCGGAAGTACTTGCCCACGTACGCCGCGCCGTTGGGCGACTCCGACACCACCAGGCTGTACCGCTCCTCGTCGGCGAACGGGTACGCCGCCGCCAGGTCCGCCGAGGGCGCGAAGCTGTACCGGCCGCCGTAGTTGAGCCACCCGGCGAACGACGACGGGTCGTTCACCGTGTACTGCACCTCCAGGATGCTCTCCGGGCCGTTCTTGTTGCGCCAGTTGGCCGCGTAGTCGCTCACCAGCTGGTACGGGCCCTGGGAGATGACCTCGTCGGAGAACGCGTACGCCTCGGTGTAGTCGGCCGTGTACAGGTTCAGCCGGGCCAGCAGCGCCGTGGCCGCGTAGTAGCCCGCGCGGCCGGCGAACAGGGGCTCGTCCAGCAGCCCACGCGCCTCCTTGAGGTCACGCTCCACCAGCGCGTACGTCTGCGCCAGCGTGGAGCGGGCGATCTCGGCCTGCTGCGGCGTGGGGATGCTCTGCGTGGGCGTCTCCACCAGCGGCACCCCGCCAAAGAACTGGGCCAGGATGAAGTACATGTGGGCGCGGACGAACAGCGCCTCGCCCCGGTACTGGTCCGCGTCGGCGTCCGACAGCGCCTCCACCTTCGGGATGGCCGCCAGGATCTCGTTGGCCCGGTTGATCCCGTCGTACGCGCCCCGCCACAGCCCGGCCACGCCGGTGTTGGTGGAGTTCACGTCCAGCAGGTACACCTCCTCGTCCGACACGTACGTGTCGAAGAAGCCGAGGTTGTCGGCGTACAGCTCCGGGAAGATCAGCAGGTTGCGGCCAAAGTCGACGCCGTTGTCCTGGTACGCGTCGTACAGGCCGTTCACCGCCACGCCCAGCTCCTGCGGCGTGTCCAGCGCCTCGTTGGCCGGGATGGTGGACGTGGGGTTCGTGTCCAGGGGGCTGTCGCAGGCCGCCAGCAGGGCGGCGGCCGCGAGGCCCAGGCCAATGCTCTTGAGCTTCATGTTGTCTGGTCGCCTTTCTTACAGCCCCAGGTCCAGGCCCACCGAGATGGTGCGGCTCTGGGGGAGCGTGTAGAAGTCGTAGCCGCGCGTGACGCTGTTGTCGCCCGCGAAGTTGACCTCGGGGTCAAAGCCGCTGTAGTCGGTCCACGTGGCCAGGTTCTGCCCCTGGACGTACACGCGCAGGCGGTTGAAGCCCATGCGGCCGGAGAACGACTGCGGCACGGTGTAGCCGAGCACCACGTTCTTCAGGCGGACGTACGAGCCGTCCTCCACGAAGCGGCTGCTGGCGCGGCCGTTGTTGTTGGGATCCGCGATGCTCACGCGCGGGTGCGTGCCGTCCGGGTTCTCGGCCGAGTACCGGTCCAGCACGTACGCCCGCAGGTTGTCGCCCGAGAAGCCCGGGTTGTCGTAGTAGAACCGCATGCCGTTGAACACGTCGTTGCCCTGCGAGAACTGCAGGAACGCCAGCAGGTCCACCCCGCGGAAGCTCAGCGTGTTCGTCCAGCCGCCCTGGTAGTCGGCCCACGGCGAGCCGATGCGCGTGCGGTCGGCCGAGTTGATGATGCCGTCGGGGACGGCAACGATCTCGCCCTTCTCGTTGAAGCTGCCCACGTCGCGGAAGCGCACGTCGCCCAGGTCGGCGTCGCGCTGGAACGCCGTGCCGTTGGCCAGGCACTGCACGCCCGTCTCGTCCATGCAGATCTCGCCGGCGCTGCGGAACAGGTCGTCCGCCACGTAGCCGTAGAAGATGCCCAGGGGCTGGCCTTCCTCGATGCGCACCGTGCTGGACAGGCCCTGCGCGATGGGCTGGCCGCCGTACAGGCGCGTGACCTTGTTGCGGTTGGTGCTGACGTTGAGCTCGCTCGTCCAGTTGAAGCCGCTGCGCTCGGCGCTGCGCACCAGCTGCGCGCGCAGGGCCAGCTCCACGCCCGAGTTGGTCATGGCGCCGATGTTCTCCGTCACCCCCGAGTAGCCGGTGCTGCGGGGCAGCGGACGGGCAAGCAGCAGGTCCGTCGTGTTCTTGTGGTACCAGTCGAACGTCAGGCCCACGCGGTCGTCGAAGAACGCCACGTCGCCGCCCAGGTTCAGCTGGGTGGTCTTCTCCCAGCTCAGGTCCGGGTTGGGCAGCTGCGAGGGGGCCAGGCCGCCGCGGTCGCCGTACGACGCGCCGCCGCTGAACAGGCCCAGGGCCGCGAAGTTGCCCAGGCCCTCCTGGTTGCCCGTGAGGCCGTAGCTGGCGCGCAGGGCCAGGTCGCTCACGCGGGCGCCCGAGAGCGCCTCCAGGCCGGGACGGAACAGCACCGACGCCGACGGGAAGAAGCCCCAGCGGTTGTTCTCGCCAAACCGCGACGACGCGTCGGCGCGAAAGTTCAGCGTGGTGGTCAGGCGGTCGTTCCAGCTGTGCGTGGCGCGGCCGAACACCGACGCCATGTTGTACTCCGACGGGCCGTCACCGCCGCCCGAGATCACCGCCGCCGAGTTCAGGAAGCGGAACTGGGGCGTGGCAAAGCCGGTGCCCTGCACGAAGTTGAACTCCGTGTCGTTGT
>NZ_DASURI010000082.1:0-2229 GCF_036280135.1 Longimicrobium sp. | reverse complement strand
GCGGGTTCAGCCCGTAGAGGGTGTCCTGGCCAAACGTGCTGACGGGATCCGTCTCGTTGCCCGCGGGCGCCTCCACGCCGCCGCCCACGTTGGCGTACAGGCTGTGCGCGTCCGTCATCCGCCACACCAGGCCCAGCTTGGGCGACAGGCGCGTAAAGCTCCGCCGGTCGCTCAGCCGCGGCTCCAGCACGTCCACCACGTCGTAGGTGATGTCGTCCCAGCGCGCACCCAGCACCACCTCCAGCCGCTCGCCCAGCGACAGCTGCTCCTGTGCGTAGACCCCCAGGTTGCTCGTGTTCTCCTCCTGGTGCGAGCGCAGCTCCTCCCCCTGCTCGCCCTCGCCCGTGAGGGAGTAGAAGATGCCGGCGCCGCTCTGCCGCGCGTGGTCCACCCCGAACGACAGGCCGCCGGCCACGCCGGGCGCCACGGCGTGCTCCCAGCGCGCGCCCAGGCTGCCGCCCACGTGGTCGCGGTCAAAGTCGCGGTACGTGCCGCGCTCGCTGCGGACGAGATGCTTGGGCTGGGCGAAGAGCATCCCCTGCACGGTCAGCCCGTCCGCCGCGCGGTGCTCCGCCTGCAGGGAGACGCGCGCCACGCGGTTGTGCCGCCGCTCGCGGCGCTGCGCGTACGTGGCGTTGGCCTGCCGCGGATCGGCCTCCAGCGCGTCCAGCGTGAGCGGACCGGGAATGCCGAAGCGGTTGTCGGCCGCCACGGCGTGCAGCCGCACCTCCGTGCGCCCGCCGAGGGGCGCCACGAGCCCCGCGTTCACCAGCGTGCGCTCGCCGGCGGAGTTGGCGCGCCAGCCGTCCTGCTCCGTCCGCGTGAGCGACAGGTACGTCCGCGCGGCACCCACCGTCTGCCCGCCGCGCACCACCTGCCTCGTCAGCCCGAATCCGCCGAGCTGCTCCTGCGCCTGGATGAACGGCCGGTCGAACGCGGGCACGGACGAAAAGCTGATGACACCGCCCGCCGCGTTGCCCCACAGGGCCGACCCGTTGGACCGCACGACCTCCATCTCCTCCACCGCCGCCAGGTCCACCAGGTCCAGCGCCGTGCGGCCGTCCGGCTCCGTCTCGGGCACGCCGTCCTGCAGGATGCGGATGCCGCGCGTGGTGCCCGCGTTGGACCGATCGCCCGCGCCTCGCGCGCCAAAGCCGCGGATGACGATGCGCACGTCGCCGCCGCCCGTCCGCGACTGCGCCAGCACGCCGGGCACGCCCCGCAGCGCCTGGTCCACGCGGTTGCCCACGCGGTCGCGCAGCGCCTCGCGGCCCACGACGGTCACGGCCAGCGGCACGTCCAATATGCGCGCCGGCACCCGCGTGGCCGTCACGGTCACCTCCGGCAGCAGCACGGTGTCGGCGCGCGCGGCCGTGTCGGGCTCCTGGGCCTGGAGCGGCGCGGCGGCAAGGGGGATCAGCAGCAGGGGGATGGAGCGCATCGGCACTGATTCATCGGACGTGAGGGGTGAAGCGGATGGGGGGTCCGTCCTGCATCCACCCGTGGGGCCGTCGTTCCGTTGGAACCGATCCTGCCACGGGGGTCCGGCTCCTGGAACGGAACAGAGATAACGAGGGAGGCGAGCCATGGCCATTGGACTGCAGGAGATGCACCCCGCGACGGTGCACTTTCCCATCGCGCTGCTGCCCCTGTCGCTGGCCGCGGACGCGCTGGGCCGGGTAACGGGCGACTACGCGCTGCTGGAGATGGGGCGCCGCACCATGCCCCTGGCCGCGGCGGGCGCCGTGACGGCGGCGGCGTTCGGCCTCATCGCGCAGGAGGCCGTGCACGCCGAGGGGCAGGCGCACGACCTGCTCGTGACGCACCGCACGCTCAACGCGGGGCTCGTGGGCATCACGACGGCCATGGCCATCCGGCGGATGCGCACGCACCGGCCCGGGGTGGGCTACCTGCTCACGGGCTTGGCCGCGCTGGGAGCGATGGGCTACAGCGCCTGGATCGGCGGGCGGATGGCGTACGAGCACGGGCTGGGGGTAAAGCTGGCCGGCGGGCTGAACGAGGCGCGCGGCCCGGAGGTCACGCTGGAGAACGTGGGCGAGGCCGCGCGCGTGGCCGCCGGCAACCTGGGCCGCGCCGTGAAGGGTGCCGCGGGCGAGATGGCGCGCGGCGAGCTGGTGCCCGTGCTCACGCGCCCCGAAAAGGCGTTCGACGAGCCCGAGATCCACGCCGTCCCACCGCGGTGGTAGGGCGGGCGGAATGGCGTCGCCA
>NZ_DASURI010000081.1:0-3446 GCF_036280135.1 Longimicrobium sp. | reverse complement strand
TGGCGCCGTCGCGGCGGGCCGCGGGTGCGTGGCGTCCAATTTGCTCTGCCGCCGGCCGTCCGCATCGTCCGCTCACGCCCCTGTCCCCGTCCCCTCCCGACGCGGAGCCATTCCATGCGTATGTCCGTTCGCGCGCTGCCGCTCCTTGCACTCGGCCTGGCCGCGTGCGCCGACAACGTGGCGGCGCCGGAGCAGCCGGCCCCCGCGCCGCCGCCGCCGTCCGTGGCCGTGGAGGCGCTGCAGTGCAGCGCCGACGTGCGCGGCCGCGCCTTGGAGTGCGACCCGGCGTCGCCGGCGCTGGGGAGCGCGCGGGGCACCATCATCGGCGGGCAGGGCACCCACGTGCGGCTGCGCTCCAGCAACGTGGCGTACGACAGCGCCGCGGGCGTATTCCGCCTGGACGCCACCATCCAGAACCTCATGGCCGACCGCACGCTGGGCACGTACGACGGCGTGAACGTGGCCGGCATCCGCGTCTTCTTTCACGCGGGGCCCAACGTGGTCGAGGGCTCGGGCGAGGTGGGGCTGGCCAACACGGACGGCGAGAACTTCTTTCTGGGCGCGGGCGAGCCGTTCTTCAACTACGCCTCCATGCTGGGGCCCGACGCTACCACGGAGCCGCGGCAGTGGCGCTTTGACGTGCCCACGGGCGTGGAGCGGTTCGTCTTTACGGTCTACCTGGAGGCGCCCGTCTTCGACAACCGTCCGCATCCGCCCACGTACGGCATCTACCGGCAGATGACGGCGGGCTTCAGCCACGCGTGCGGCCTGCTGAACGACGGCCGCATCTTTTGCTGGGGCGACGGCTCGGGCGGCAAGCTGGGGCACGGCGGCACGCGGCTGTTCCTGGACCCCGCGCCCGTGGCCGGCACCCTGGCGTGGCGCCTGGTGACGGCCGGCGACGAGCACACCTGCGGCGTCACCACGGACAACCAGCCGTACTGCTGGGGCAACGGCGCCACCGCCCCCGCCGCGCTGTACGGGCTGGCCACGGTGGATTCCATGGATGCCGGCGGCACGTCCACCTGCGCCACCCGCGCGGGAACGGCGTACTGCTGGGGCACCAACGAGTGGGGCCAGCTGGGCACGGGCGACTTCGCGACCCACGATGCACCCACGCCCGTCGCGGGCGGCCACGCGTTCGTGGACGTGCGGGTGGGCTCCCTGCACGCCTGCGGGCTGGAGGCCGACGGCGAGGTGTGGTGCTGGGGGATGAACCAGTTTGGCCAGCTGGGCGCCGACGCGTCGCAGACGTGCGGCACCGCGTATCCGTATCCCTGCAGCAGCACGCCCCTCAAGGTGGACACGGAGCTGCGGTTCACGCGCCTCGACGCGGGGCGCGGCCACACCTGCGCCCTCACGGCCGAGGGCGAGGCGTACTGCTGGGGCGTGAACTCGCACGCGCAGGTGGGCACGGGGTCCGGGGAGGATGCCAACCGGCGGCCGGGGCGCGTGCTCACGAACGCGCGGTTCCGGCGCATCGTGGCCATGGACCGCACCAGCTGCGGCATCGGCGACGGCGGGGTGACGGAGTGCTGGGGCGCCAATCCCGGCTCCGTCACGCAGCCCGTGGAAGACGTGGTGGGTGACCGGCACTGGGCGTCGCTGGCCGGCGCGCACGAGCACGTCTGCGGCGCCACGCTGGACGGACAGGGGTTCTGCACGGGGCGCGAGCAGTTCGGCGAGCTGGGCAACCTGGGCACGCACCAGAACGTGGCCACCACGCCCGCGGCCCTGGCGCCCCTGCACGTGCGCGACCTGCCGCCGCGGGCGGGCCTGTACTGCGAGACGGGCGGATACGCCGAGGCCGTGTGCCGGGCGCGCGAGGACCCGTTCCACCGCTTCTTCACCTCGTACTCGGACGACGACTACGGCATCGTGACCCGCATCTGGTCGTGGGGCGACGGCTCGCCGCCCGAGGAGGGCGAGCTGGTGCGCCACAACTACACGGCCAACGGCCAGTACGTCATCACGCTGATGGTGGTGGACGCCGCCGGCCAGCGCTCCATGACGCAGGAGAACGTGTGGGTGTACTCGCTTCCGTGACGGACGGATGTGGCGCCGCCGCGCGGTGGCGACGGATGCGAAACGAGAGGCCGGCCCCCGGTGCACGGGGCCGGCCTCTCGTTTCCGTTTCCATCCTGCGCTGTCATTCCGATCCCGAATCCGCATCAACATGGCCGTCGCCCGGCCGGAGCGAATGCATTCGCCGCTGGAAAGGCACGAGGTCCGCCTTCGCGGACTGCACCGCCGCCGTCCTGCCGCGATGCCCGCCACATCGCCGGGTGACGGCCCGTGCTGGCGGTTGAAGCCTCGTTCGCAGAGCGCGTCGGCACGAGACGGGGCTTTCCGCTGTCCCAGCGGCGGATTTATCCGCTCCGGCTCGAGGGCGTTTCCGCCTTCGGAACGACAGCGGGGGACGGATTCCGTTATCGCTGTTCTTCTTATACCCGCCCACGCTGTCATTCTGAGCGACCGAGGCGCCGTCGGGCCTGTCCCGCTCGTGATGCATCGGCGCCGACCGAGCGAAGAATCTGGTTGCCGGAGTGCGGGATCCCGCCCGTGCGCTGCGTTCCGGCTCGGGGCTCGTGCACGGGCGAGTGCCGGGCGCGGCGCGACCCGATTCTTCACTCGGCGCATCCGTCAGGGGACGGATCTCGACGCGCCTCCTTCAGAATGACAGCGGGGGACGGATCGCGCTGTCGCGGTTTCTGTTTCCGTCACGCGGCGGCGTCGAGCACCTGTCGCACGCGGCGGGTAAGCCCTTCCAGCGTAAAGGGCTTGGGGAGAAAGTCCGTGTCGTCGCTGAAGGCGTCCGGCCGCATGCTGGCGGACTCCATGTACCCCGACGTGAACAGCACGGGCACCCCGGGACGGATGGCCTGCAGCCGCTCCGCCAGCTCGCGGCCGCTCATCTCCGGCATCACGATGTCGGAGATCACCATGTGGATCTCGTGGGCGTGGCGCGAGAACAGCTCCAGCGCCTGCGACGGCCGGCTGGCGCCGATCACCCGGTACCCGCTGTGCACCAGCCCCTTGCCCATCACGGCCGATACCGCCTCCTCGTCCTCCACCAGCAGCAGCGTCTCGCAGCCGCGCACGGCCCGCGGGGCGGCGGGCGCGGCGGGCGCCTCGGGAAGCTCGTCCACGCACGACAGGCAGATGCGGAAGGTGCTGCCCCGGCCCGGGGCGCTGTCCACGGAGATGTGGCCGCCGCTCTGCTTGACGATGCCGTACACGGTGGAAAGGCCCAGCCCCGTGCCCACACCGGGCGCCTTGGTGGTAAAGAACGGCTCAAAGATGCGGTCCAGGGTCTCGGCGCTCATGCCGCACCCCGTGTCGTGCACGAACAGTCCCACGGACTCGCCTCCGCCCTCCAGCGCCAGGCCGGCCGCCTCGTCGGCGGACAGGTTGCGGGTCTCGATGCGCAGCTCGCCCCCCTGCGG
>NZ_DASURI010000080.1:0-4289 GCF_036280135.1 Longimicrobium sp. | reverse complement strand
GTTCAACGAAGACGCCGTCGAGGGAAGCAAGCTGCTGGACCTGACGCTCACCTCCCGCAACAACGGCGGCAGCAAGGCGCCCCTGGCCGGCATCCCGGCCCACGCGCTGGAGAACTACCTGCGCCGGCTGGTGGCGCTGGGCAAGCGTGTGGCCATCTGCGACCAGGTCGAGGACCCGGCGCTCGCCAAGGGCCTCGTCCGCCGCGCCGTCACGGAGATGGTCACGCCCGGCGCCGTCTTCAGCGACGCGCTGCTGGACGCCCGGCGCAACAACTTTCTCGCGGCCGTCGCCGGCGACGCGGCGGGCGAGGGGCCCGTGGGCCTGGCGCTGGCGGACCTGACCACGGGCGAGCTCACGGCGCGCAGGGTGGAGTGGGACGACCTGCCCAACGTGCTGGGCATCTGGCAGCCGGCGGAGGTCCTTCTTCCCCGCACGTGGGAGCTGTTTCCGCTCCCCGGCGCGGACAAGGCCACGCTCACCTACCGCGGCGACTGGCTGTTCGACCCGCGCGGGGCCACGGAGGAGCTGTGCCGCCACTTTCGCGTGGCCAACCTCACGGGATACGGCTTCGAGGCGCAGGACCAGTGGCTGGCGGCGGCGTGCGGCGCCCTCGTGCAGTACCTGGCCGAGGTGCAGCCGGCCGGCTTCGCGGGGCTGCGGCCGCCGCACGTGGAGCGCCCCGGCGGGGTGATGGCGCTGGACGAGATGACGCGCCGCAACCTGGAGCTGGTGGAGACGCTGCGCGGCACGGGCCCCGAGGGGACGCTGCTGCACGTGCTGGACGAGGCGTGCACGCCCATGGGCGGCCGCCTGATGCGCCGCTGGCTGCTGGCGCCCCTCGTGCGCCCGGACATGATCCAGGCGCGCTCCAACGCCGTCGCCGAGCTGTTCGACGACGACGCCATGCGCCGCTCCGTCCGCGACGCGCTGGGCGGCGTGCGCGACCTGGAACGTCTGGCCGTCAAGGTGGGCGCGGGGCGGGCCACGCCGCGGGAGATGCTGGCCCTTTCGGCCTCGCTATCGCGCCTGCCGCCGCTGCTGGAGGCGCTGGAAAAGGCGCAGGCCAGCATGCTGTGCGTGCACCGCGAGAACCTGGACCCGCTGGCGGACGTCCGCGAGGCCATCGACACCGCCATCGACCCCGAGGCGCCCGTCTCCATCGCCGACGGCGGCGTAATCCGCGCCGGCTTTCACGCGGACCTGGACGAGCTGCGCACCATCCGCGACGGCGCGGTGGACTTCATCGCCCGGCTGCAGGCCAGCGAGCGCGAGCAGACCGGCATCGGCACGCTCAAGGTGGGGTTCAACCGCGTCTTCGGGTACTACCTGGAGGTCACGCGGCGCGAGTCGGAGCGCGTGCCCGCCCACTACCACCGCAAGCAGACGCTGGCCAACGCCGAGCGCTACTACACGGCGGAGCTCAAGGAGTGGGAAGAAAAGGTGCTGGGCGCCGAGGAGCGCATCGGCTCCCTGGAGCAGCGCCTGTTCGCCGAGCTGCGGGAGATGGTCGCCCGCGAGGTGCCCCGCATCCAGCGCGTGGCGGACCACGTGGCGTCGCTGGACGTGCTGGCCGCGCTGGCGGAGGTGGCCGTGCGCCGCGACTTCGTCCGCCCGCAGGTGGACGACGGGTTCGCGCTGGAGATCCGCGGCGGCCGGCACCCCGTCGTGGAAACCATGATGCCGCGCGAGGAGTTCATCCCCAACGACATCCACCTGGACACGGATGCGCGGGTGATGATCCTCACGGGCCCCAACATGGCCGGCAAGTCGACCGTCCTGCGCCAGGTGGGGCTCATCCAGCTCCTGGCGCAGGTGGGCTCGTTCGTGCCGGCGCGGCAGGCGCGCGTGGGCATCGTGGACCGCATCTTCACCCGCGTGGGCGCGTCGGACAACCTGGTGCGCGGACAGTCCACCTTCATGGTGGAGATGAACGAGACGGCGGCCATCCTGCACGCCGCCACGCCGCGCTCTCTGGTGCTGCTGGACGAGATCGGCCGCGGCACGTCCACGTGGGACGGGCTCTCGGTCGCCACGGCGACGACGGAGCACCTGCACGACCAGGTGGGGTGCAAGACCATCTTCGCCACGCACTACCACGAGCTCACCAAGCTGGACGAGCGGCTGGACGGCGTGGTGAACTTCAGCGTGGCCGTGCGCGAGGTGGGCGAGGACATCGTCTTTCTGCGCCGCCTCGTCGAAGGCGGGGCGGACCGCTCGTACGGCGTGGAGGTGGCGCGGCTGGCCGGCCTGCCCGAGGCCGTGGTGGACCGCGCCCGGCAGATCCTGCACGAGCTGGAGACGGCGGCCGCGGCGAACGGTCGCCAGGGTCCGCCGCCGGACGTGCAGCTGGGCCTGTTCGGCGAGGCGCTGCCCCATCCCGCCGTGGAGCGCCTGCGCGTGATGAAGGTCGACGAGCTCACGCCCCTGCAGGCCCTCAACCTCCTCGCCGACCTGGCCAGGTCTGCGCGAAGCTGACGGGGACAGGCGCGCGCAGCCGGCACGGACGCACGGGATGGTTCTACGGACAATCGCACACGGGGCCTTCGGCCAACGGTGATAACGATAACGGATCAAAAACCGTTGACTCCGTTGGCCGAAGGCCCCGTGTGAGCATGCTGTTTCAATGCTCGTTCTTCGTGAGGATCGCATGAGAGGGCGGGGCAGGGAGGAGGTGCAGGGTTGAATCGGGGGGCGGATGAGGTTTGATTGGGAGAGCGGGGTGACGCTGCCCCGCGCTTCACGGCCGAACGCCCGGACGCGTGCCGGGCGGCGGGGGACCCAACGAGCGCGGCGGATGCGCTCCGGGGTGAATCCGGCCACGCGCCGGACGGAGGCTCTGGCTCCGAACCCGACAGCTAACCTCGCAGGCACAACCGGAGGACGACGGGATGGTAAACCTGCCCGACCAGGCCGCGCACATGCGGCGCATCGAGAGCAACGAGACGTCACGGCCCGCCGTCGCGCTCCCCACGCTGTGGGAGGACGACGGCGTTTTCGTGGACGGCGAGGTGCGCGTCCGCGTGCCGGACCGCGCGACGCCGGCCACGCCGCGCTCCCTGCGCGACAAGCTCGCGGCGGACGAGCGCGAGCGCCGCGACCACATCCGCCGCTGGGCGCGGATGATGATCGTCCACCTGGAACGCACGGACTTCCTGGCCCCGCAGGACGACTACGTGGACACGCTGGAACGCCTGCGCGAGCTGCTGCAGCGCGAGATCGACACCGTCCGCGCGGCGGAAGCGGAGTAGGCCCTCACCCGGGTTCGCAAAGCTCACCCACCCTCTCCCGCAAACTGCGCGGGAGAGGGTGTATACTTCCAATCGGCAGATCCGTGGCGGGGCAGCCTCCTCACGGTGGCGAGTCCCGTCGACGAAGTTCGTGATCCAACGCCGTCCATCCGCCGCGTACGTGGGGACAATCCGCCCTGTAACGGTTGCGAAACCATGCGGGAACCACGATCTTCGGCGCAACAACGCACCCGGCGATCCCCGCCCCACCCGCACTCCATGAGCCCTTCAGCGCGTTTCCGGCTTCTCGCGCTCGGCGCCGCCGGCCTTGCCTCGGCCGCCGCGTGCGAGCGCAAGCCCGTGGTGGAAACCGAGCCCGTGCCGCTCAACGAGTTCGCGTTCCAGTACCCCGAGGAGCTGTGGGACGCGGGGGTGGAGGGCAAGACCGTGCTGCGCATCCACATCAACACGGGCGGCACGGTGGATTCGGCCCGCGTGGAGACGCCCAGCCGGCACGCGGCGTTCGACTCGGCGGCCATCGCGGGCACCACCGCGCTCCGGTTCGAGCCGGCAAAGCGCGACGGGACGCCCGTGAGCAAGTGGGTGCTGCTCCCCGTGGAATTCGAGATCAAGGAACCGGGATCGGCCGCCGCCGACTCGGCCACCAACGCGCAGACGCAATGAACTCCGTCCTGGACATCGCCTTCAGCCGGCCCCGCCACACGCGCCCGTACGACAACGTGCTGGGCACCATCGGCTGGACCCCGCTCATCCGCCTGAACCGCGTGACGGAGGGCATCCGCACCCCCGTCTACGGCAAGGCCGAGTTCTACAACCCGGGCGGCAGCGTAAAGGACCGCATCGGGCCCGCCATCATCGAGGCCGCCGAGGCCGACGGCACGCTGCGCCCCGGCGGCACGGTGGTCGAGGGCACCAGCGGCAACACGGGCGTGGGCTTGGCGCTGGCGGCGGCCATCAAGGGCTACCGCTGCATCTTCACCATCCCCGACAAGATGAGCCAGGAGAAGGTGCGCCTGCTCAAGGGCTTCGGGGCCGAGGTG
>NZ_DASURI010000079.1:0-7196 GCF_036280135.1 Longimicrobium sp. | reverse complement strand
TCTGCTGCCCCTGCTCCCTCTGCGTGAGAATGTTCTTGGTGTTTTTTGGTCCGTCGCAGAGATGCGCCCGGTCCTTGCAACTGCACCTCCTCCAGATGCGAGTCCCCCGACAAACCACCTGATCCCGGAGGTCCGATGGCGCTCTTCGACGCACCCGCCCGCCAGGTGCAGCACCACGCGCGCCGCGCCGCGGCCGAGACGGCGCCCTGGGTGCAGCGCCTGGCCCGGCTGGGCTACGCGGCCAAGGGCGTGGTGTACATCATCATCGGCTACGTCGCGGCCGACGCGGCGTTCTCGCCGGCCGAGCAGGTGCAGGGCTCCCGCGGCGCGCTCAACACCATCCTGCAGCAACCGTTCGGCAAGGTGCTGCTGGGCATCGTGGCCCTGGGGCTCGCGGGATACGTGCTGTGGAAGGCCGTGCAGGCCGTGATGGACCCCGAGCACAAGGGCAGCGACGCCAAGGGGATGGGCGCGCGCATCGGCTACGGGATCAGCGGGGTGCTGTACGCCGGCCTCACGCTGGAAGCCGTGCGGATGCTGCGCGGCCACGGCGGCGGCCAGGGCGACGGCGCGCAGCACTGGACCGGGATGGTGATGGACAAGCCGTTCGGCCGCTGGCTCGTGGGGCTGGTGGGGCTGGGGATCGCCGGGTACGGCGTCTACCAGCTGGTGCGGGCGTTCAAGTCGGACCTGACCAAGAAGCTGAACCTGGAGGGCTCGGCCGTGGCCACGCGGCGGCGGGTCGTGGCGCTGGGCAAGGCGGGGATGGCCGCGCGGGGCGTGGTGTTCCTCATCATCGGCTGGCTGGTGCTGCAGTCCGCGCGGCACTACAACGCGTCCGAGGCGCAGGGGCTGGAGGGCGCGCTGGTCAAGCTGCGCGAGGCCCCCGCCGGCCCGTGGGTGCTCGCCGCCGTCGCGCTGGGCCTGATCGCGTACGGCATCTTCCAGCTCGTGAAGGCCCGCTACCGCACCATCCGCGCGGCCTAGATCGCGGACCGGACGGCAAAACGAGGCGGCGGCCCCGATCTCCGGAGCCGCCGCCTTGGCATCCAACCACTCCCGCACTCACGCACTCCCGCACTCACGCACTACCAGCCATCCGCCGTCCCACCTCGTCCGCGCGGATGTCGAAGTGGTTGGCGTGCCACTCCGGCTGACCGCCGCGCGAGATGATCACCTGCGGCGACTGGTGCTCGATGCCCGTCTTTTCCGCCAGGTAGCGCGACGTGTCGGCGTCGTCGTTCACGTCCACGGTGTAGACGGGCGCGTCGGGGTTCAGCTCCAGGAACCGCTCCATCTCGCCGCGCGCGGCCGCGCTGATGGGGCAGCGCGTGCTGTGCTTGAAGAGGATCGCCGTGTCCTGTCCCAGTGCGTCGTCCACGTCCTGCTTGCTCACCATCTGCTTCATCGCGTGCTCCCCCTCTCCGGAGTCCCTCGCGCCGCCCGGGACGGGCCGCGCAACCGGGGCGGGGGACGGCGCAAGGCGCATACCCGCACGGAAACCGGAGCCGGTGGGCTGATGCAGTTACCGTTGACTCCGTTGGCCGAAGGCCCCGTGTGAGCCTTCTGTTTTCCCCTACCGCGTCTCCGCGTTGCGCTCCGCCACGAGCCGCTGGAGGATCCGCGTGATGGCATCCGCGTCACCGTCCGCCTCGGAAAGGTCGCGCAGCGCGCGTTCGATTGAAGCAGGCACTACGGGCGGTGAGGACGTTTCGGGGAGCGGCGCGGCCGTCATCCGGTTCATCACCGCGACGAGCTGGCGGAGCGCCTCGCGGTCACCCGGGTGGATGGGCTGGCCGGGGTGCAGCATCCGGAGCGCCTCGTCGATCTCGGCGTCCGTGCCCAGGAACGCCGTCCGCGCGGGCTCCGGCGCCAGTCGCGGCTCCGGCGCGACCGCGGGCTCGCACGCCGCGAGCAGGACAACGGCGAACACGCCCGCGCTGCCGATCCGGTGCCTCATGATCCCTCCCGTGCGGGTAGACGAACACGCCGGCGGATGCGCCGGCGCACAGAATGTCAATTGTTCGGCTCGCGGCGAACGAGCTTGTAGAAGCCGACGTGCGCGACATCGTCGGCATCCATCACCGTGCCCAGCACCCAGTCCGGTCCGATCTGCAGGACCTTGAACCGTCCGGGGCCCTGCGCCGTGGCGATCCACCGCCCGGTAGAGTCGAAGACGGACCAGTGGCTGGGTGCGTAAAGCTCACCCGTTGAGTCCGGCTCACGCACCCAGATGTTTCCGCGCGCATCCACTTGAAGCGACAGATACGGGGGCAGCGAGCGCGGGTATGGCGCCTCCCGCACCTCACGTGCACGCTCACGGCGCTCCTCGGGCGTACCGCCCATGTGAACCAGGGTGGATTGGTACGCATCGATGTCCTGCGGCGCGAGATTCACGGGCTGAAAGGGTCTGCCAAAGCGCACTCGCTCCGTCCCGTCCGCGGTGAACGCGGCCACCTCATAGAGGTCCCCGTGGCCAACGTAGAAGCTGTTTCCACGCACCGCCGCCACGGTTTGACGTCCGAAGGGGAGCGAGTGAACACGTCCGCTCGCGCCCGCCGCTACATACCATTCAGCGCCGGGAAAGCGGCCCAGGGTATCGGCGATCTCCCCGTTGGACGCGACGCGCAGGTACACGAGCGTGTCGCGCCAGGCGGTTCCAGGCGGCACGGACCGCGCCGGTGCTCCCGCGTCCGCCACGAGCAGCGTTCCATCCCCGAACGCGCCGAGCACCGGCGGCAGCGGTCCGCGAGTGAAGCGCAAGGTGGTCATCCGGCCCAATTTCCCCGCTGCATCAAAGATGGACAATCGCCGAAGGGAGGGATCCCATACCGCCACGGAGTCGCCCGGGAGCAGGCCCATCCAGCCCATGAACTGGAACTGGCCAGGGCCGCTGCCACGCTCTCCCACGGTGCGAAGGACGCGGCCCGCGCGATCGAACCAGCGCAGGTTCACCGCGCCTCCGTCGGCGACGATGATCTCGTCACCGTGCACCACACCCGCGGTCACCATCACCAGCGCCTGGTCCTCGCGCCCGCCGATGTCGACCAAAGGTTGGGGAGAAATGGTCCACCGCGGAACGTTCTCCCTGTCATCATTCCTGATGATGCCGTGCCTGCCCGCCTCGACGTCGCCGCGGGGCGGGGTGTCCTTTCCGCAAGCCACCCCGGAGAGCAGCAACGCGAGCACGCCGGCGGAGCGCATGTACGTCAGCAGATGCATGCAGCAGCGATCACGTCTGAGGCGGACAGGCAATCTGCTCCCTGATGCAGCGATCCCCTTTGATCTCCGGGTCGTAGACGCAGTACTCCCTCCAGCACTTCTCGGTGATTTGCGCGCTCGACGGCTGTTCCATCACCGCGACGATTCCGAACAGCAGACAAGCACCAACGCTGAAACCCGAAACTCGTGTGAGGATGATCCTGGCCATGGTTCCTCCTTCTCGTGATGAAGGTTGGCCCGGTACGGCTGGGCGGGATGTCCATACCCTAACGCGCTGAATGAGACAATGCAATAGGCGTGTGTGTTGCCGGATGCGGAGGGGAGGCGGGTAAAAACAACGCGGCGGCCCCGGAACGGGACCGCCGCGTTGCGCTGCGGAGTGACTGCCGTCAGCTGTTGGGCGCGCCGGGGTCGCCCAGCTCGCCGGCACCGGGGCGGTTGCGCAGGGTGCTGTTCCAGTAGCCGTAGGCGAAGTAGATGATGAGCCCCAGGGCCAGCCAGATGGCGAACCGCTCCCACGCGTGCGCGGGCAGGCCGAACATGGTGTAGATGCACGCGCCCGCGCCCACCAGCGTCACCGGCCACACGAAGGGCACGCGGAACGGGCGGTGCCGGTGCGGGTCGGTAATGCGCAGCACCAGCACGCCGATGCACACCATGGCGAACGCCGACAGCGTGCCGATGTTGGTGAGGTCGTAGATCTCGTTCTCGTCGGCGAACAGGGCGCCCACGGCCACCACGATGCCCGTGATGAGCGTGGTGATGTACGGCACGCGCGCCTTGGCGCTCACCTTGGTGGACCAGCGGGGCAGCAGGCCGTCGCGGCCCATCGCGTAGAAGATGCGCGGCTGACCGTACTGGAACACGAGCAGCACCGCCGTGAGCGACACCACCGCGCCAAAGGCCACGATCCACCCCGCCGTCTCCAGCCCGGCCAGCTGCAGCGCCTGCGCCAGCGGGTCGGCGCCCTTGAGCTGCTGGTACGGCACCAGGCCCGTGGCCACGACGCCCACGATCACGTAGATGAGCGTGCACACCGCCAGCCCCGCCAAAATGCCGATGGGCAGGTTGCGCTGCGGGTTCTTGGTCTCTTCCGCCGCCGTGCTGATGGCGTCGAAGCCGATGTACGCGAAGAAGACGATGGCTGCGCCCTGGTGAATGCCGCGCCAGCCGTTGGGGGCAAAGGGCTCGAAGTTGGCCATGTCGATGTGCACCACGCCCACCACCACGAACAAGGCCAGCACCAGCAGCTTGATCACCACCATGATGTTGTTGGCCCGCGCGCTCTCGCGCACGCCCAGCAGCAGCAGGCCGGTGATGAGCATCACGATCAGGAACGCCGGGACGTTCACCAGGATGGGCATGCTGCCGATCCGGGGCGCCGTCTCCAGCAGGGCCCGCACCTCGGGGTCGCTGCTCTTGATGACGGCGCGGTACCCGTGCGTCAAAAAGTCTGGCAGGTGTATGCCGAACCCGCTGAGCATGGAGTTGAAGTACCCGCTCCAGGCCACGGCCACGGCCACGTTGCCCACCGCGTACTCCAGGATCAGGTCCCAGCCGATGATCCACGCGATGAGCTCGCCCAGGGTGGCGTACGAGTACGAGTACGCGCTGCCGGCCTGGGGGATCATGGAGGCCAGCTCGGCGTAGCACAGCGCCGCCAGGCCGCACACGAAGCCCAGCAGGAGGAACGAGTACACCAGCGCGGGCCCGGCGCCGTAGCGCACCACGGTGCCGTCGGGGTTGATCTCGCCCGCCGCCGCGGTGCCGATGGAGGAGAAGATGCCGGCGCCGATGACCGCGCCGATGGCCAGCATGATGAGGTCGCCGGCTCCCAGCTCGCGCTTGAGCGCGTTGGGATGGCCTTCCTCGGCCATCAGCTCCGCGATGGGCTTGCGGCGGATGAGCTGCGAAAGTCCTGGCATTGCGTCGGGTTGGACGAGGTTGCGGGACAGGGGGCGGCGGCGGGCGGAACGTACGTTCGGCCGGCGCCGGGCGTGCCCGGAGCTCACGGCTGCGCGCCGAGAGCGGGCGCGCAGGAGGGTCGTGGATTCCGGCAGCCCGACAACCTGCGTGCGCCTACCCCGATCCGTCAATGTTGGAGAGTGCGAGAGTGCGAGAGTGCGAGAGTGCGAGAGTGCGAGAGTGCGAGAGTCGGTGCACCTGCCGTTCGGATTCTCACGAAACGCTCATCCGGGCATCCGACAACGTTCCGGGCAGCTCGCGCGTCTTATCCCACGAAGCCCGTCGATGACGCCGTTGCTGGCTATTCCCTATTCCCTGTTCCCTATTCCCTGCAGTGCCAAGGGCGGTTCCGGTTCACCCCTGACACCGCTACGTTCATACACCCGTACGATCGTTCGTCCCCCGGCGCGTTGCGCGGAAGGTGCTAGGAACTTAGCATCTCTCCGCGAAGGAAAATCCGCAGCCGGCTGGTCCGTTCCCATCCACGTGTCCGCAGAGGTCTCCCTGGTCACCGCCGAGAACGAAGTCGAAACCCTGCTGGCCGACACGGGCCGGCTCAAGGCGCAGGTGCAGCGCCGTATCGTGGGGCAGCAGCAGGTCGTGGACGAAGTGCTGATGTGCCTGATCGCCGGCGGCCACGCGCTGCTGGTGGGCGTGCCGGGCCTGGCCAAGACGCTGCTGGTGCGCACGCTGAGCGAGGCGCTCAAGCTGGAGTTTCGCCGCGTGCAGTTCACCCCGGACCTCATGCCCGGCGACATCACGGGCACGGAGGTGATCGAGGAGGACCGCACCACGGGGCGGCGCGCCGCGCGGTTCATCCGCGGCCCCATCTTCACGCAGATCCTGCTGGCGGATGAGATCAACCGCACGCCGCCCAAGACGCAGGCCGCGCTGCTGGAGGCCATGCAGGAGGGCCGCGTGACGGCCGGCGGCGAGGACATGATGCTGCCGCGCCCGTTCTTCGTGCTGGCCACGCAGAATCCCGTGGAGCAGGAGGGCACGTACCCGCTTCCCGAGGCGCAGCTGGACCGCTTCATGTTCGACATCCGCCTGGACTACCCGTCGGCGGACGAGGAGGTGCAGATCCTCCGCTCCACCACCGGCGTGCAGGACGCGAAGATCGAGGCCGTGCTGGATGCGGAGCGGGTGATGACGCTGCAGAAGTGGGTGCGCGAGGTGCCCGTGGCCGACAACGTCTTCCAGTACGCCGCCAGCCTCGTCCGCGCCACGCGCCCGGGCGACGCCAGCGCGCCGGAGGACGTAAAGCGGTGGATTCGATGGGGCGCGGGCCCGCGCGCGGGGCAGGCGCTCATCCTGGGCGCCAAGGCCAACGCGCTGCTCAGCGGCCGCTTCCACGTGACGCCGGAGGACATCCGCCGCGTGGCCGCGCCCGTGCTGCGCCACCGCGTGCTGGTGAACTTCCACGCCGAGGCCGAGGGCATCTCGCCGGACCGCGTCATCGGCCGGCTGATGGAGGCGGTCGCCCCGCCGCGCTCGGGGCTGTGATGAAGTGCGTGAGTGCGGTAGTGCGTGAGTGCGGACGTGGGGGCGGTGCGCGGGCGGGTCGTGTGCACCAGCCCCGGTCCCGCGCCGCATTCTCGTCGGGAGGGATGATTCCCGCCGGCAGCAACCCGCCCCTCCCCCGGCCCCTCCCCGCTCGTTCCTCGCGGAGAGGGGAGAACGGCGTGCGGGCGTGGAACTCGGCGAGCGCGCGGAGGCCACTCACGCACTCACGCACTCCCGCACTCACGCACTTCCGATGAGCGCCGCATCGGACTTCCTGCCGCCCCGGCTGCTGGAGCGGCTGGGCGGGCTGGACATCATCGCGCGGACGGTCGTCAGCGGGTTCCAGACGGGCGTCCACAAGTCGCCCCACCGCGGCGCGGGCGAGGACTTCGCCAAGCACCGCGACTACCAGCAGGGCGACGACGTACGCTACCTGGACTGGAAGCTCTACGCCCGCACGGACCGCCTGCACGTCCGCGAGTTCGAGGAGCGCAGCAACCTGC
>NZ_DASURI010000078.1:0-5035 GCF_036280135.1 Longimicrobium sp. | reverse complement strand
CCGATCCGCCGATCTGCCCTACTCCAACCCGCTCTTCCGCCGGTGGTAGCCGGCATACACCACCGTCACCAGCACGCCGGCGGCGGCGATCCCCTGCCCCGCGTCGATCAGCAGCTTCGCATCCTCCTCCTTGAGCTGCAGCGCGAAGCCGGCGCCGGTCACCACGGCGCCCACCACGCACCACGCCATGCACACCAGCAGCGTGAGGATCCAGTAGCGCCGCTCTTCCCGTCGCGCCTCCTGCTCGGCGGCCACGCGCTCCTCGATCATCGTCTCGTACAGGTCGCGGCGGATGGGCATGCTGTGGACGGGGCAAAAGGGGGCGGGATGCGGGCGCGGGGAGAACCCCGGACGCGGGCAGGTGTTCCCCCCGCTTCCCAAACTCGCGGCGATGAAACATCTTACACGCGCTGCTCGTTCATCCACTCCGCTCCACGCCGCGCCACCTCCCTCGCGCGGCGGACCGTTCCCCCTCTGCTTGACCTGAGATGGCGATTCGCGAAGGCCGGTGGGACTGCCCCACGTGCGGCACCCAGGGGCTGCTGGGCCGGCAGGTGCGCTGCGACGGCTGCGGCAACCCGCGCCCCGAAGGCGTCCGCTTCTACCTCCCCGAAGACGCGCCCGAAGTCACCGACGCCGCGCGCCTGTCCGAGGCCAGCGCCGGCGCCGACTGGGTGTGCGAGCACTGCGGCGCCAGCGCCCGCGCCGGGCAGACGCACTGCCCCGGCTGCGGCGCCGTCCGCGGCAGCAGCCCCGGGCAGCAGACGCACGAGTACGGCATGGACGAGGTGCCCCGCTCCGGCGGCAGGCAGCAGCCCGTCCGGGCGCTGGGCGCCGCCGCCCCGCCCCGGAAGCGGCGCGGGTGGAAGGGGCCGGCCGCGCTGGTGGCCCTCGTGGGTGGGCTGGTGTGGTG
This sequence comes from Longimicrobium sp., assembly GCF_036280135.1. Taxonomy (GTDB): domain Bacteria; phylum Gemmatimonadota; class Gemmatimonadetes; order Longimicrobiales; family Longimicrobiaceae; genus Longimicrobium. The sequence goes on along the minus strand of NZ_DASURI010000078.1, from coordinate 4,122 downwards.
GAACGGGCCCAAGGAGGTCACGGCCACCATCGCCGCCAAGGAGTGGTCGCGCGCCGTGGAGGTGCAGGAGTACCGCACGGTCAAGGAAGAGGACTGGTCCGTGCCCCAGGGCGGACGGCAGACGAACTCGTTTCGCGCCGTCCGCGACTACCGCCAGGTGCTGGATCACTACGAGACGCGTTCGCGGCAGGTCTCGGAGCGGGTGCAGACGGGCACGCGCACGTACACGTGCGGGCAGGAGGACATGGGCAACGGGTACTTCCGCGACAAGACCTGCACGGAGCCCGAGTACGAGACGCGCTACCACACGGAGACGTACCAGGACCCCGTCTACCGGCGCGAGCCCATCTACGACACCAAGTTCGCGTACGAGATCGAGCGCTGGCTCCCCGACGACACGTCGTGGGCTCGCGGCGACGCCAGCAGGCAGCCGGCGTGGCCCACGGTGCAGATCGACCGCAACGAGCGCGAGGGCGCGCGCATCGAGCGCTACGTGCTGCGCTTTACGGACGAGGACGGCAAGACGCACGAGCAGGAGGTGAGCGCCGAGCAGTTCGCCCGCTATCGCCAGGGCCAGCCCGTGACCCTGCGGATGAAGCGCAGCGGATCCGGAAAGATCGAGATCGTGGAGCCGGAGAAGGACGGCTCCTGATCCGCCGCTCCCGATGCGCACACGAAGCCCCGCCGGACACGCGTCCGGCGGGGCTTTCAGCTTTGCTGTTCCTGTGTTCCTGTCACAAGGCTAACGATCCGAACTCATGGTTTCAAAACAGCTATCAGGTATTCGGGATCGAAGAGCCGCTGCAACGCGTCCATCTCTTCAGGGCCAAGAGTCGGATCGAGGTGGTCCAACATGGTACGTGCTCGTTCAGCCTCCACCGATAACGTTCTTTCTTCCCGAGCATCATCCACATCCAGCACACCAGCAATCAGCCGCAGAAGACTCGCACGAATTGCTACCCGTTGCTCGGCAAGCTGGACATTTTTAGTAGCTAACGCCACCTCACTCAACAACCTTCCGAAAGGACTCGGATCAAACGGCAAACCGGGGAGAGAACCTGAAATGGAGGCTCCCAGCAGGGCACCTGAATACATGAACCTCGGAGTGTACTGGCGTGAATGAAACACGAGGTCGCCAACATTCAACGAAGAATGCACATTGTCTAGCAACGGAACTGGTTTCGCGATCGCTAGAAGCTTAGCCATAGATCTTTGCATATTGAGCATTGTCTCAACATGACGAAGTGGCCACGAGATCGGGGCTCCTAATAACTGGGCTGCGCTAAACAAGCTTCTATGCGCTCCTGCTATCATCAACGGTTCAGCGAGCAATGCTTTTGGCAGATCGCTACCAAACGCAAGATAGGTTCGGTAAGCCGGACTAATGTTTACCATTTCGCAAGCGGCCGAATGTGATGCTTCCTCAAGAACAGGCGCCATAGAATTCCCAATTACGCTTTCAATCAGCATCTCCGTTTCGGCATCTCCCCGTTCAGGGCGGCCGTCCGCCGTCAAGGCATGCACATAAACGGTCATGGCGAAAAGCCCGGAAAGCAGCGTGATAAGGCCGAATACGGAAGAAAACAACACCGCCCAACGATCTACGGGAAGGGGAGTATCCAGCTCGAAACTAGATCCAACGACTGAGAGCGGCTGTGTCGTGACTAGCCAGAGAACTCCAGCTAATCCAAACAGCACCATCCCTGTAATGGGCGAAAGGTGTAGCAACTGATCGCGTAGCTTCAACCCAACGCTGCTACCTTCATAGTCCTGTTCAGTTGTCATCACTTCCTCCCGGGAAAACTCTATCTTCTACGATCTCGATCAGCAGTCCCGTTACGCCGGAGAACAGAGCGACGCTGCTCACGACGGCCAACATACGCAGTGTAGGAACATGCTCTCCCATCATGGCGGCGGGAATAGCAACGAACGATCCTCCGCAAATCGCGTAACAAGCCTGCCTCAATCGCCGCAAGACGATCTGAGTGGACCGCAAACGAACTGGTTCCGGAGGCGCCTTTTCATCCTTCCCGTCCCGCTTACGCTTCGAACCCTTTCCCATTCCCTACCCCCTTGCTGCGCCAGAGGTTCTTCACATAGTAACGTAGAATCAATGCTTTTGTGTAGCGGCGAGCGCCTGCTCCGCCTCGGGCAGGGCCAGGCGGGCCCACTCGGCGTAGCTGAGGGCGGAGGGGTGCAGGCCGTCGCCCACGACGAACGCGGGGTCGGCGCCGGCGGAGCGCGTCTGCGCCGTCACGTCCACGTAGCGGGCGCCGGCGCGGGCCGCCTCGTCGCGGTTGATGGCGTTGTAGACGTCGATCTCCGCCGCGATGCGCGCGCGGTCGCGGCCCTCGGCAAAGGGCGTGACGCCCCAGTCGGGGATGGACAGCACGATCACCCGCCGCGCGTCGCCCCCCGCGAAGCCGACGGCGCGCCGCAGCAGGTCCGTGAACTGCGCGCGGTACTCCTCGGCGTCGCGGCCGCGGTACTGGTTGTTGACGCCGATCAGCAGCGTCACGAGCGCGTACGGGCCGCGGGGGTTGGCCTCGTCGATGGCGGCGGAGAGCTCGTCCGTCGTCCAGCCGGTGCGGGCGATGATCTCCGGCTCGTCGATCGCGATGCCGCGCTCGCGGAGCAGGCCGGCAAGCCGCACGGGCCAGCGGTCCGCCTCGTCCACGCCCTCGCCGATGGTGTACGAGTCGCCCAGCGCCAGGAATCGCATCTCCCCCGCCCCTCCGCCCCTGAGTGGTTCGCTTGGCCGCGCGCACCCCGCCACCGCGAGGGCCGCCGCCAGCCCGAGAAGTATGATCTGCTTCATGTGTGGATGATGCCTCCCCGCTGCGTTCGGCGCCAGACGTGGTGCTGGTGCGATGGGCGGGGGCGGCGTATCGTACGAGTCTTCCTCATCTCCATCCCGACACACCGGTTCCCCATGGACATCCTGCATCGTCGATCCGCGCGGCGGGCGGGCCGCATTGCCCTGCTCGCGATGGTGACGTCCCAGCTGGGCGCCGCGCCGCTGGCCGGGAGCGACGCCACCACCTGCCCCATCGAGGGATTTCTCCAGGAAGTGGAGATCGACCGCGGAACGATGGCCCTCGTGGGCTACGGGCAGCTGCAGGAGGTGGATCAGCTGTTCGCGCCCATGCGCCAGCGGGCCGGCGTGTACCAGGTCCAGGTCACGCGCCGCGCCGACAACCTGTACGAGACGCGCGACGACGGCGTGTTCATCCGGACGCGCTACTGCTACCAGTATTCCCACGGGCAGACGGCGTTCGCGGACTGGAACGGCTACGCGGGCTCGCTCACCTTTCGCTGACGCCGCGAGCCCCGGCCGAAGCGGATCGGCCGGGGCTCGGGAAGGAATGCGGATGGGATGGCGCTCAGTCCACTGTCACGAAGATGCGGCCGCCGTCCACGCGCGTCTCGAACGTCTGCAGGGGCTCGGTGGCGGGCAGGCCGGTGGCGCGGCCGGTGCACACGTCGAACGTGGCGCCGTGCCAGTTGCAGACGAGCGTGGTCCCGTCCACCTCGCCCCCGTCCAGGGGCAGCTCCTCGTGCGTGCACATGCCCTGCAGCGCGTAGATCTCGCCGTCCACGTTGCACAGCACGATCTCGCGGCCACCAAGGGTGAACTCGCGCGCCTCGCCCTCCGGCACGTCGGCGAGGGGGGCGGCATCGTATTCCGGCATGGATGTTCGTCTCGTGTCGCGGGTTGTCGTGTCGGGCGACAAGATGCGCCGCCGCGACGCGTGGAGGCAAGCGGACGGGGGGCATACAGTAGGCGCGGCATCCGGCCGGAGTAAATGGCCGGGCCCGAGCCGGAGCGAGTGAACTCGCCGCAACAACTGCGGAAAGCCTCGCAAACTGTGCGAGGCTTCAACCGACCGGACGCCCGCCCCGGTGCACAAGGGCAACCTTTCTGGGGCAGTCCGCGCAGGCGGACTTCGCGATTTTCCAGCGGCGAATTCGTTCGCTCCGGCCGGGGTTTCGCAATTGTTCCGGAACTTCAACTACGTCTATTTCTCGATCCTTGATGATCCACCCAACGCGTCTGATCCGCCTCGCCACACCTGGCCGGTTGATGCTCGCCGCAATCCTGCTGCTCGCCGCATGCGGGGA
>NZ_DASURI010000077.1:0-5136 GCF_036280135.1 Longimicrobium sp. | reverse complement strand
GGTGCCGTAGGGGGCCTCACCCCGGGGGCCCTCACCCGCTCGCTGTCGCTCGCACCCTCTCCCGCAAACTGCGCGGGAGAGGGTGTATACTTCTCCGGGCTGATTGCACGTGGGCAACCACTGCGCGTCCGCGCAGTTCTCCCCCTCCCCCGCGAAGCGGGGGCAGGGGGTCGGGGGGAGGGGGCCCTCCGCGGCCGAGAGACACTCCGCTCCGAAGCGTGATCCGCCGTTCTGGACCAATCGGCAGGATCAACCGCGATGGCGGATTGCAGGCGATTTGCATTGGACATCTCTGTGCGCGTGATCTGCATCCGCAATTCGCGCAACGGCTTCCGCGGATCGGATGCGGATGTGCGGAGCGTCCTGTTGGCCCGGCGTCTGCCATGAGGGGCCGCGAATCCATCGTCCGCCGCCCGCCCGGGGTGGTGGAGCGAAACGCGCGTGCCCTTCACGCCCGCACGGAGACGTCCCATGATCCGCCGCATCCTGCCCGCCTGCGCGGTGCTGCTGACCGCCGCGTGCACCGACGCCCGCACCCCGCTGGACCCGGAGAACCCCGCGCCGGAGTCGCTGCCCGCGCTGCAGGGGCTGTCGTGCGCCGTGGACCTGGCGCAGGGCGGGATGACGTGCGACGACGCGGCCCCGCAAACGGGCAGCGCCCTGGGCTCCGCCGGGGTGATCGTGGGCGGGCAGAACCAGCTCGTGCGCCTGGCCTCGTCCGGCGTGGCGGCCGTGGGCGACACCATCCTGGTGGACGTCACCATCCAGAACCTCATCCCGCAGGCGCTGGGGACCACGGACGGCGCCACGGAGGACGGGCGCGGCGTGCGCATCTTTTTCAGCGACGGGCCCACGGCGCACCCGCAGGGCACGGCGTGGGTCGCCAACGCGGACGGCGAGGGCTTTTTCCTGGCCGGCGGGCAGCCGTACTTCCAGTACGACACCATCCTGGGCCAGAACGAGACGTCCGCCCCGCGCACGTGGAAGCTGGCCCACACGCCGGGCGCCACGCGCGTCACCTTCACGGTGTACGTCGCGGCGCAGGTGCAGCGCGAGGGCGAGCGCATCGTCATGACGTCGCCCCTGAACACGTTCGTCCTCCCCGGCGACACGGTCACCCTGGGTGCGCGGGTGGAGGACTTCGCGGGTCGGCCGGTCCCGGGCCGCGCGATCACTTGGCGGACGACGGAGCCGGACATCGTCTCGGTGGATCAAAACGGGCACGTGAAGGCGCTCAGGATGGGATGGGCCATGGTGCACGCCGAGTCCGGCGGGCTGTCCACGGGATCGGCCGTCGTCGTGGTGTCGCGCGAGACGGTGGTGCGGGTGGACGTGGAGCCGGACTCTGCCACGGTGGACATGAACGGTCTCGTGCAGCTCACGGCCACGGCCTACAACGTCCGCGGCGAGCGCATCGACGAGACGCTGCAGTACTCCGACGGCAACATCTGGGTGGCGGTCGTGAACTGGAACACGGGCCTCGTCCGCGGCACGTACCCGGGGCAGACCAGCATCAGCGTGGGCCGCGACTGGGGCAGCGCCCGGGCCGTCATCACCACCCGGCCGGGGCCGGAGGTGCAGTGGCGGAACGTCTCCACGGCGCAGGGCCACACCTGCGGCGTGAGCACCGCGGGCAAGGGCTACTGCTGGGGCCACAACGGCATCGGCCAGCTGGGATGGGGGCAGATCTGGAACTACGGCGAGGACGTGCCGGTGGGCGTGGCGGGCAACCTTTCGTTCACCACCATCGACGGGGGCAACTGGTTCACCTGCGGCCTCGCCGGGCGCCGCGCCTACTGCTGGGGCGAGAGCTACCACGGGCAGCTGGGCAACGGCATGCAGGGGAGCACCGACGGCGTGCCCTCGCCCCAGGCCGTGCTGGGCGGACACGCTTTCACGGCCCTCAGCGCGGGCTTCGAGCACGCCTGCGCCCTGGACGAGGACGGCGCGGCGTGGTGCTGGGGCAACAACGCATACGGGCAGCTGGGCAACGGCGAGATCGACGGCGTCACGGGCCGGTCGTCGCCCGTGCGGGTGGCGGGCGGGCTCACGTTCCGCCACATCAGCGCCGGGCGCGACTACACCTGCGCCATCACGCCCGGGGACGAGATGTACTGCTGGGGCAGCAACCAGGTGGGCCAGTTTGGCAACGGGGCCGGCGCGCCCGCGCTCAACGTGCCCCAGCCCGTCCCCGGCGGCGTGGGCCACAAATGGAAGACGGTGGCCACGGGCGACTCGCACGTGTGCGCCGTCACGGTCAAGGGCGAGGCGTTCTGCTGGGGCGCGGACTACTTCGGCGAGCTGGGCACGGGCGTGGCGGAGGCCAGCACGGACCTGCCCGCCAAGGTGCTGTCGCACGAGACGTTCGTGGACATCGGCGTGGGCACCAACCACTCGTGCGCCGTGGCGGAGGACGGACGGGCATGGTGCTGGGGCTTTGACCGGTACGGGCAGCTGGGGCGCGGGCAGAAGGGATCCATCGACCCGTATCCCGTGCCGGAGCCGGTGATGGGCGACGCGCGGTTCACGGGGTCCGTCCAGGGCGGCTACCAGCACACCTGCGCCATGGGCACGGACGGCAAGCCGTACTGCTGGGGGACGGACTTTCACGGTGAGGGCGGCATCCAGCCGGACACGGAGTTCTGCACGGTGCCGGGCGGCACGGCCCCCTGCCACACGCGGCCGCGCCCCGTGAGCAACCCGGCCGCCGGCGGCGTGCGCACCGGCCCCACCACCGGCACGACCACGGCGCCGTCCGTGGTCCAGGCCCGCGCGGCCATCACCGCGCCTCTCACGATGCGGTTCCCCAGGCGCTGAGCGCATCCGCCGCTTCGGCCGAAAGACGGAACGGCATTCTCACACGGGGCCTGCGGCCAACGGAGTGAACGGTTTTGTTTGATCAGTTACCGTTGACCCCGTTGGCCGCAGGCCCCGTGTGCCATCCTTCTGTAAAGCCGTCCCGCGCGCCGGGCTGACGACGCGCCTCCGGCCCGATCCTTGAAGCGAAACCGGACCGGTTACAGATTCGCGCCGAGGCGGCGCATCACCGGGCTGAGAACGGGACGGACGACGATGGATCGACGGACGCTGGGGCAGGGGCTCGCCGTGAGCGAGCTGGGGCTGGGGTGCATGGGGATGAGCGAGTTCTACGGCAGCGGCAGCGAGTCGGAGTCCATCGCCACCATCCACCGCGCCCTGGACCTGGGGATCGACTTTCTGGACACGGCCGACATGTACGGCCCGTTCACCAACGAGCGGCTGGTGGGCCGCGCCATCGCCGACCGGCGCGACGGCGTGGTGGTGGCCACCAAGTTCGGCAATTCGCGCGGCGAGAGCGGCGAGTTCCTGGGCATCCGCGGCGACGCGGCGTACGTGCGGCAGGCGTGCGACGCATCGCTGCAGCGGCTGGGCGTGGACCACATCGACCTCTACTACCAGCACCGGGTGGACCCCAGCGTGCCCATCGAGGAAACGGTGGGCGCCATGGCCGAGCTGGTGGCCGCCGGCAAGGTGCGCTACCTGGGGCTGAGCGAGGCGGGGCCGGAGACCATCCGCCGCGCCCACGCCGTGCATCCCATCGCCGCGTTGCAGACGGAGTGGTCGCTGTGGACGCGCGACGTGGAGGAGAACGGCGTGCTGGCCACCGTGCGCGAGCTGGGGATCGGCTTCGTGGCGTACAGCCCGCTGGGCCGCGGCTTCCTGACGGGCCGCTTCCAGTCGTTCGACGATTTCCCGGCGGACGACTACCGCCGCAACAGCCCGCGCTTTCAGGGCGAGAACTTCGGCAAGAACCTGGACTTGGTCCGCGAGGTGGAGTCGCTCGCGCGGGAAAAGGGCGTGACGCCGTCTCAGCTGGCGCTCGCGTGGGTGCTGGCCCAGGGCGACGACGTGGTGCCCATCCCCGGCACCAAGCGGGTCAAGTACCTGGAGGAGAACGCGGGCGCCGCGGACGTGGAGCTTTCCGCGGACGACCTGCGCCGCATCGACGAGGTGTTCCCCGTGGGCGCCGCCGCCGGCACGCGCTACCCCGAGGCGGGCATGCGGAACGTCAACCGGTAGCGGGCGGCAGATACTCTGTAGAACGCGCACGGCCGCGGGAGAACTTCCCCCGCGGCCGTGCGTCGTCCGGACCGGGTGGGATCAGCAGTAGCCGTTCGCGTTGGTCATGCAGTCCATGGCGCACGTGAGCTGCGGATAGCCCTGGCTGCAGTACAGCGACGGGTAGCATCCGTCGTCGCGGGTGCAGACGCACTCCGTCTGGTAGCAGCTGCGGTTGCAGTACGTGTGGTACCCGGACTGCAGCCCGTTCACGGTGCCGGCCTCGTCATGCACCGCCTCCGCGGCGAACGAGATGACCTCCAGCTCCTCGATCTTCAGCTTCTTCATGTGGAACTCTCGCGGTTCAGATGGACGGGCCAAGTCGGCCGAGGTGCCGGATCAGCAGGCGCCGCGCTCGTTGGTCATACACCCGTCGTAGCAGGTGTTGTTGGGCTGGCCGGGGTAGCTGCAGTAGTTGGACATGTAGCAGTCACCGTTGTTGGTGCAGTAGCAGAACGTAAAGCCGGTGATCTGCATGCCCGCTACGGTGCCGCGGCCTTCCGTGCCGGCTTCCGCGGTGAACGAGGTGACCTGCAGCTGGTCCAGTTCGAGCTTGAGCTTCTTCATGTTCGTGTCTCCAGGAAAAGGGAATCGGGTGAAGCCGACAGGGGCCGATCAGCAGGGGGCGTTGTTGGCCGTGATGCAGCCCGCATCGGCCGTGACGACGCACCCGTCTCCGGTGCAGTACATGGACGGATAGCAGCCTTCCGCCTGCGTGCAGTGCAGGCACTGCGTAACGTTGTAGCTCGGCCGGCAGGTGGTGTCGGTGTAGTAGCCGAGCTGCAGGCTGTTGACGGTACCGGTTCCCTCCGCTTCGCCCTGCGCGGCAAACGAGACCACTTCCAGCTGGTCGGGTTCGAGCCTGAGCTTCTTCACGGCGGTGCCTCTTGGAGGATGGTTGACGAGAAGGGGAACGGTGCGGCTCAGCAGTAGTTGTAGTTGTCCGTCATGCAGCCTTCCTGGTACGTGATCACGCACCCGGCGCCGCTGCAGTACAGGGAGGGGTAGCAGCCCTCCGCCCGCGTACAGTCCAGGCAC
>NZ_DASURI010000076.1:0-2165 GCF_036280135.1 Longimicrobium sp. | reverse complement strand
CTTCGTGTCGGGCGCGTGCGACGGCGTCTGAACGACGGCCGCGGCCGGGGGGGTGGGCGGCATTCGCGGTCTCCGGGCGTGGTCGCTTCGGCAAGTCCCGCTCGGCCCGCCGGTGCAGCACGCACCGGCGGGCTGATTCTTGTCGGAGGGCCCTCTGCCTCAGCAGGAGGTGGAGCTGTAGGGGATGAGGATCTGCCGGTACGGCGTGGCTTGCAGCCCGTTGGCATCCGTCACCGTCACGTACAGGTACACGCTCCCCGTGCCGCCCCACGAACCGTAGTAGTAGCCCGTGGCCTGGATGCTCGCGGTGTTGTAGCTCTGCGGGCTCAGGTAGCCGCCCGACGCCCCGGAGATGCCCCAGGCGTACGTGTACGGCGCCGTGCCCCCGCTGACGCTGGCGGAGAAGGTGCACGTGGTGTAGTTGCCCACGGTGCCGGGCCTGTTGATGCTGGCCGTCAGCGACTGGAGGGTGATGCCGCCAGGCGCGCCGGGGATGCCGCCGCGGGCCTGCAGCGCGTCCGTGGGCGAAAGGGGTGCCGTGGCGTCGCCGCAGGCCGCCAGCGCCAGCGGGACGAGGAGAAGGGAAAGCAACGATCGCATGCGTTCCTCCCTGAAGGGGTAAAGGGTGTGATGCAAGGGTAGGTTCGTCTCAAAACGCGCGCAATGATCCTGGTGCGAAGCGCAGTTTGGCGGGGATGATGCGCGCGGGTTGACCGGAGAGGAATTGTTCGGTATTCCTGTCACGCCGGACGTGCCGGTAGATCGCATTCCAATCTTCGACTCACCCGGAGACGCAACGATGAGCCTCAACCTGGACGACCTGATCGTGGAGAGCTTCGTCTCGATGGAGGAGACGCAGCAGTACAGCGATTCGGTCATCATCCGCACGGTGCTGTACGAGACGGAGCAGCTTTCCTGCGGCGGCACCTGCCGCACCTGCGACTGCTGGGCGTGATCCGCTGACTGGCGGGTCCGGACGAAACACAGCGGGGCGGCCGATGGGCCGCCCCGCTGTCGTTCGTCCGTCATCCTTCGGATCGCGCTACGGGAGCGCGTAGATCTCCACGCGGTTCACCGTCATCAGCGGCACCAGCAGGCGGTTGCGGCGCGCGTCGTAGCCGATGTCGGCGGGGGAGGGAAGGTTGGGCACGGCGATCTCCGGCTCCGCGTCCGGGCGCACGCGGTACACGGCGGACCGCTTCCAATCGGACACCAGCAGCGCGCCATCACGCTCGCGCACCAGGCCGTCCAGCTGCCCCCGCCGCGGCGCCGGGATGACCGTGCGCGTCCCGTTCGGCGCGATGCGCACCACCTCGCCCGTGGTGTAGCCCGCGATGGTGACGGTGCCGTCCGCGTCCACCACGATGCCGTTGGGCGTGCCCACCTCCGGCCCCTTGGCCAGCGTCTGCACGCGCCCGCCCGGGAGGATGCGGTGGATGGCGGCCGATCCCGACGCCTCCATCCGCCCGCCGCCCATCTTCAATCCCATGTCCGTGACGTACACGGAGCCGTCCGGGCCCGTGGCGATGTCGTTGAGGAAGGTGGAGCCGGGGATGGGGACCTCGCCCAGCATGGCGCCCGTGACGCGATGGAAGCGGCGGACGACGTCGATGTCGGCCACGTACAGCGTGTCGGCGACGATGCCCATCCCCTTGGGCGCGTTGAGCATGCCGCGGTTTCCGCCGCTGCCCAGCCAGTGCATGTTGGCCGTGTCGCCGCTGGGCAGCACGCGCGCGATGAAGCCGTTGCCGTCCTTGTCCAGGGGCGAGCCGTTGAGGTTGGAGACCAAGTACACGTCCGCCACGCTGTCGTGCAGCACGGACTCGGGGTCCGCGAATCCCACGTCCAGCAGCTTGATGTCCGGCTCCGGCCCCTTTTCGCCGCCGCACGCCGCCAGCAGCGCGAGCCCCGCCGCGCCCAGCATCCTCCGCATATTCGTCATCGGATCGAATCTCGTTTCGTTGTTCCTTGCTCAGTACGCCGGCTGGACTGCGCCGAGCCGGGGAAGCATGGATCCCGCCGGCAGCATGAGCAACCGGGATGATCGTTGACAGAACAGACCGGGAGGATGGTTGACAAGTCCTCACGGTGCTGACGCTGTTCAAAACGATGTTGCTCTTCACCCACCCCTTGGGAGGCGTAAGCAGCCCCACGGGAATGGGAGC